>CAZWCH010000041.1:0-8372 GCA_964632925.1 uncultured Candidatus Peribacteria bacterium | reverse complement strand
TCGCGGGATCCGCCGGGTTGACGTGCCCTTCGCTCACGAGAAGCTCCATCCGATCAAGGGCCACTGCGTGGAGTCCCCGCGCGGTCTCCACATCCCCGCACTTCCACGCGACGAGGCCCACCGAAAAGGCCGCCTGCGCTTTCTGCCGGAGATCCGAGGACACGCGGCAGAGCAGGCGGTACTGCTCGAGGCTTTCCCCAAGAACATGCGGCGGCGCCCCGATTTTTTCGTCCGCGCAGAGCGCCCGGTATGCCTGTCCAATCGCATCGTGCGCTGCCTGCGCCTGCCGCTTCCGCAGATCATCCCGCACCGCTTTCAGCTGATCGCGGAGGCCGGCGCCCGGCGCCTGCTCAATAGCTTCCTGCAGGAGGCGGTTGCCCCTCTCCTGGTCCTCCTTCACAAAACAGAGCGCCGCCCGGCGGAACGCGATTCCAAGCGCCCGCTCATCGTTCTCCGCCATAAGACCGCGCAGCGCATCGATCACCGCCTCCGTGTCCGCGGCGTTCGCGGCGGTGATGGTCATCGCCATAATTTTCGGCTTTTTCTTTTCGCGGGAACCATAAAAGGGCTGCGCCACGGCGATCATCCGTTCGCGTTCCTCGGGGCCGTACTCTCCGCCATACGCCGTGAGAAGCCATGCGGCGGCGAGGTGCTCCTCCGGCCTCCTGGCTGCTTCCCGCAGGCTCGCCGATGCTTCCGCCAGCACTCCTTCCTTGTCTTCCAGGACAAACTCCGGACTCTGGGCCAATGCCGCATACGCCATCAACCGCGTTCCGCGCGCACGTTGGGGAATGGCGGCAATGGACTGGCGCGCCAACTCGGCTGCGCTGCGGACATCCCCCTCTCTTAGTAAAGAAACCACCTGCCGCAACTGCGCCACCAGCGGTCCGCGCGCCGTCTGATCAGCTTCCATACATCGAAGAACTGTATACCAAAGCCATACGTCGTCAACTGCCCCTCAGGAACCGATGAAAAAGGTGGACATTGTGTCACCCTGAGCCCGTCGAAGGGCGATACAATGGCTTGCCAATGTGATGGTTCGACGAGCTCACCATGACACATTGGCATTTTTCATCGGTTCCCTCACCCTGCCCTCTCCCGCGGGGAGGGGGTGTCATTCTCAGTAAGCAGTTACCTGATTCTTCCGCTGCCACCATTCTTCCGGCGCAGTAAAGAATGCCCGGATGTCCGCGTCCTCCCCCGCGGAAAGCCCCCATCGCTCCCGCGCGGCCGCGAGGAGATCTGTGCGCGTGACGAGCGGGTGGAGGCGCAGCCGATGCCGCCGGGCATTCGCGAACGCCGACGGAAGCTCGTAACTGAAAATCGCCGCGACGTCGCCCACGTCCGCGGCGCACTCTTCCCGCAACGCAGTAACGGTCGCCACCGCGCTCCCGGCGGTGGAGAGGAGATCCTCGATGACTAGAATTTTTTTGCCCCTGGGAAGATCGCCCTCCACCCGCTTCCGCGTCCCATGTTCCTTTGCCGCCGGCCGCACGTAGGCAAAAGGAAGATCGAGCCGTGCCGCCACTAAAGCCGCCCAACCGATTGCCGCGGTCGCCGTTCCGGCAATGCCTTCCGGCATGACGGGGAGGCTGCGCGTCGTTTCCAGAAGAGCATCCACGATGCGCGCGCGCTCCGGCGGGTGGCCGTACAGCGCCCGCACGTCGCAGTAGATCGGCGCTCGTATGCCGCTCGTCCACGTGAACGGCTTGTCGATGGAAATTTGTACTGCGCCTGTCTTGAGAAGGAGTCCTGCGACACCATGATCGCTTGTCATACGAACAGTATACTGATCCTGCCCCCTCACCCTACCCTCTCCCCCTCCTTCGCTCGAAGAGCTACGGAGGGCAGGCGCGGGGAAAGGGAATTTTGTGTTGCTCCTCTAAAGAAAGAATGGGCCTCTCGCTCGCTTGCGATACGCCCAATGCAGTAGACTGCTCTCCGTGATTACGTTCTCTCAGGTAACGAAGACCTATGGAGAAACCGTTGCGCTCTCCGCAGTGACGTTTGCCGTGAAGCCGAAGGAGTGCGTCTGCATCACCGGCCCCGCCCAGGCGGGAAAATCCACCATCGTCCGCCTCCTCCTCCGCGCCGAAGCGCCATCAAAAGGCACCGTCAGCGTCGATAACGTTGATTTACAGCTCGTCCCGCCCGCCATTCTCCGCCTCTACCGGCAGCGCATCGGACTCAAGCTTGCGGAGGACAATCTCTTTCTCAGGAAAACCGTCGCCGAGAACCTCCTCTTCCCCCTCGCGCTCCGCGCTCTCGCCGAAAGAGACGCTGCGCGTGCCGCGCGCAGCATGATGGAGCGCCTCGGCCTCCTCGAACACGCGGAGGTCTGTCCTCCTCGTCTCTCCGCCGAAGAACGCACGCTGCTCGGACTCGGTCGGGCTCTCATCGGTCATCCGATGATTCTGCTCCTCGACGAACCGTTTGCCGATCTTTCCCTCGATGCCTTCGCGCTTGCGACGTCGCTCCTGATGGAGGCGCATCAAGGCGGCGCGACGGTCATCTGCTGCTCATGCGACGAGTCGATTGCCCCGGCCCTCGGCGCACGACACATCCGGATCGCCGCCGGGAAGATCCTCTCGGACAACCCGCCAACATCGGCCGATGCGTCCCCTCCTTTTTCGTCGGAAATCCATAACATCCTCGCCCGCGTTCTCCTCCCCCGTCGCACCCAACCCATCAAAGAAAAGGAGGCGCGGAAGGTGGAGGTGATCGCAGGATGATGCTGTAGTGAAATATGATGTAATGCGTGTCACCCTGAGCTCGTCGAAGGGCGACACGGTGTCATGGTTCGACGAGCTCACCATGACACGTCGGCATTTTTTTAGGATCACGAAAAGAATCGCACATCACCCGCTTCGGCAGCGATGACGATCGTCGGCTCACGAGTGATTGTCCCTGCCACCCGCGCCTCGATCCCGGCGTCATGCAGCAGTGCCAATGCGCGGGGACTTTCTTCCGGAGACAGGACAGCGAGCATCCCGTTCCCCATGCAGAACGTCCGATACGCCTCTTCCTGTTCTATATTGCCCGCTGTCATGAGATCGACGAGAACAGGCGGCGGCGGCCACAGGTCGTGCAGCGCGGCTCCGCACCCCGCCATTTTAAGGATGCGCCGCAGTTTAGAAGGAATGCCGCCGCCCGTGATATGCGCGAGTCCCTTGATCGGCGCCATCCGCGGTTCGCCGAATCTTCCGAGAAGCGCGAGGAGCGCCGCATGGTAGATCGTGCTGGGTCGGAGCAATTCCCGCAGTTCCTCCTCCCCCCATGTCCGCCCCGCCGCTGCGCGAAGCACGCGTCGGATGAGGGAAAACCCGTTGCTCCGGCACCCTCGTTCCCGGAGGGCGATGACCCTGTCTCCCGGCACGATGGTTTCCGGCCGCACCACCCGATCTTTCGCGACAATTCCGACGGCGGTCGCGTTCCACACCGGCACGGAAACGCCCCCCGGCACTTCCGCGATTTCCCCGCCCGTGATGGCGATGCCCTGCTCCACGCACGCGCGGGAAAGACCGCCGAGAAGCGCATCAATCACGGCCGCATCCACATGCGGCACATCGAGCGTGTTGCTGATCCCGAGCACTTCCGCGCCGGTGCACACGGCGTCGTCGGCCACCATCGCCAAAAGATCGCGCCCGATGGATTCGTATACCCCGAGCTTCTCGGCAAGTTCCATTTTCGTCCCCGTCCCGTCGCTCGTCTGGACGAGGAAATAGGACCCCATGTCCAGCAGTCCCGCAAATCCCCCTTCGCGTTCCGGCACCGGCGCGCCGATCTTCCTCTTCCGCGCCGCATGCGTCCCGCGCGCGTGCGCGTAGGCACAGGCGGACGCGGCATCCCCCCGCCGGATATCCACGCCGGCATCGCGGTACGTTGTCATATTTCGCCTCTATTGTACCTCTCGGTCGGTCTTCCCTCTCCCTTCCGAAAGGATAGGGGTAGGGTGAGGGTTCAACGTCGGGTATGATCGACTTCCTCTGCCTTTCAACACGCCGACGCGACGGCAATTCCTCCGTTCTTGCCTCGAAAAGGGCATCGTCCTCGGCGAACTCTCCGTGATCGGCGCCGGCCTCGTTCTCGCCGCCCGGAAAGGGTATCGCGCACTCATGCTGCATGGCGTCAGCGACCATCGCTTCGCCCCCGCATCATCCCTCCCGGAGGACACGCAGCCGCCCGTCCTCTTCTCCACCCTCCGCGATGGGGAATCCGTCCTCGGACGCGGCATCCGTCTCCCCCTCCCGGAACGCAAGGATATCGCCGTGGAACTCGGCTTTGTGTCCATCCTCGGAGGACGGGATCTCCGCCTCCGGACCGGCGGTCGCACCTTCCGCGCCATGGACGAATGGGAAGACCGCCCGGCCTCCACCTTCATCTTCGACATCATTCGCCATGACCGAAACTACCTGCGCGCTTTCTCGGCATACGGCTCCGCCCTCCTCGAAGTGACCCGCGCGGCCGAAATCGCGCAGCGCCTCGCTCACAGTCGTGAGCGTACGGTGACGATCGACAATATCCCGCTGGAAGTCCGCGGACTCGTGAGCCAGCACCTGACAGGCGACGTGCACTTCGAGCGCGTGGAAGAGTAATGCTCTCTATGGAATCCCCCACTCCGCCGCCCGCACCGGCATCACCCACAGAGCGTCCCGCCTCCGCGCCTCACGCATTGGGACGGAGAGTCCGTCGCGGCTTTGCGCTCGTCTGTGCGGGGTTCCTCGCGCACGAACTCCTCAATACCCCCGAATCCGCTCCCCCGGCTCCGCCCACCACAAAACACGCCTCCCTCGAATACCTCACTCCCAAGGAGAAGCGTTACCGCGATACTCTTCGCGCCTCCCTTCAAAGTTGCATCGATCGTTGGCCGCACATCCTCGCCGGCGCGAGCCTGCAACCGAAAGGGAAAGTTGTCTTTCCTACAGGTTCCTCCCCCCCCATCGCGCTGGAACAGCAACAAGGCGCTTCCATCGCCATTTCCCTCAACCCCGACGGGTCGCTGCATTCCCTCCGCGAGGAGGCAGGGGACGCCATGATCGAACTGTGGCCAGAACAGCAAAGCATCCACCTGGTGAGGACGATTGGGGAGCGGCGCGAGGAAACATGGGTAACGGCGAGCGATTCCCTGACGAGCATCCGTTCCCACGACGGGAACGTCCGCAGCCTCCTCTTTGAAGGGGAGAGCATCGACCCCGCAACCCCCGTTCCATTCCTCCTGGATAAACTCCAAACGCCCGAGCGTATTTTTCTCTTCCAGCAAACATTCGGAATGTACGAAGCCCCAATTAAAAAAAACCCTGCTCTTGCCACCATCGCCCGGTCGTTCTCCGGAAACCAGCACCTTGCGAATGATGACAGGATTCTCGATCTCCCGGCATTTTTCCGGACATTCCGCATGAACATGAAAGAATGGCAAGAACAGGGCTACCGCAAGGGCGCGTGCAATACCTACGCCGAAGTTGCCTGCGAGGCACTGGCGCACCACGGCTACCCCGCCCACTACCTCACCTACTGGCCCAAGGGGAATAAAGTTGACGCATGGCATGCGGTTGCCGGCTTCCCCACGGAGAATGGATGGGTGATCATCGATGGAGCGATGGACCGTCTCGCGTTCGTCTCCTCCCCGGAAGCCTACGGCACGAGCATCGGCATGGATCTCGCCACGGTTCCCATTGCCGGGCGCCTGCGATGGTCGCGCGCACCATCGCCGTGCGCTCGTTTTCTTCAGCTCCTCCATCTCCCGAAAAAGAGTTCCTCTACCCCCTCTCCCTGACCCTCCCCCACGGGGGAGGGAATATATAGAAAACACCCTCTCCCTTTGAAGGGAGAGAGCAGGGTGAGGGTTGTACCACCGGTCGGGTGTCCCCATGACGAAATCAAGAGTGCGTTCTCAATCTCCGCAGCACCGCTTCCCCATCCCCCCTCTCGATGCGCCGTTCGATTTTGCGCTGCAGGGTTGCGACATGCTCCTCCATAAAGAGCGGAGCGGCATGGAGATACGGCCGGAATTTTCTGTCGTAGAGGACCCGCCGCATGTTTGCGATGTTCTCCGATACCGGGGAGCAATTGTGGAGATACGCGTACGCGCTCAGGCGCACGCGTTCCGCGCCCTTGCGCTCGCCCTTCTCCAGCGCTTCCCGCAGGCAGGAACTGTAGCCGAGAACCTGGACGGAAGGGTGCGCCCGGCGCTCGAAGCCATGACCGAAGTCCACGCGCACAGACCGCGATGTCTGGGCTTCTTCTATCGTGCACTTCTGCCACCGTTTCAATTCCAAAAGAGCCGCATTGAGGCGTTTCTGCCTGTCCACCCCGCACAGGAGCGCGTCGATGCGCCCGGCATTGTGCAGGCAATACTCTAAGACCACCATTTGGTCCCGCGTGCAACGGGCCTCTTCCAAAAGTTCCTGCAACACCGGCGCGGAACGCTCCCATGAGCGCACTTCCCCGTCAGTGGGATTCGCCCCCCATCGCCGCCGGTGCATATCCGCCAACGAGCGCCCGAGCGCGTAGGGGTTTTCCGCATCTTCCAGGAACGCCTGCGCGTTGCGCGCGTAGTACCAGGGGCCGGAAAGGCCGCCTTTCGGCAAAATGGCTGCGGAGAGGGGTTCCAGCATCCGTGGGATTGTATGTCTTTTCACGGTTTTGTCCAGACAAAAAAACCGCCTCCGGCCCTTTGCGCCGACACTTGCTTTTTTTATGAAAAAATGTATAATGTACTTTTCACATTCATATTTACTTCCTTACCAACATACATATGAACAGACAATCGCAGCAACTCGTCATTGCGGGCGTCGTCGCCTTTCTCACCTCAGGGATCATCACCCTCGCTGGTCTCAGCACGGCACAGGTGTTCATGCCGCCAATGGATGGCGGCGGGACAATGATACCACCCAGGAATGACGGTGGTTACACGCTGCCTACCGGCGGTGGCGGCATTGGTGAAATGAACAACTACCAACCGCCGATGGGTGGCGGTAATACTTACATGCCGCCTGCCGGCGGAGGCGGGGGATTCCAGGGAGGTGGAATGCAGGGAGGCGGTGGATTCCAGGGAGGTGGAATGCCACAAGGCAACTTTCAAGGAGATTTTCAAAACACCATGCATAATGCTGATGGCGGAGTGAGAACCATGCCACAGCAGGGAAGATTCCAGCAGGATGGAGCGGGGTTCCAGAGAGACGGTATGGATTTCCAGAGGGATGGAGCAAAACTACAGAAAGATGGGGCCGGATTCCGTCAGGGTGCTCCGGATTTCGAAGGGAAAGAGGGTGCAGAGCGCAGCTTCCGCGGCGGATTTGATGGCAAGGAAGGAGCGGAACGCGCCGGCGGGAGATTCGAGCGCCAACCTAAGGAAGGATTCGATGAGGCGGAGGGTGGTATCTTCGGAAAGGGGAGCACCTTCCCCCGGAAAGGACAAGGAGGAGAAGACAATGAGAGATTCGGCCGGTTTAGCGACATGCAGCATGACGCACCGGGCGGGTTCAGTGACAATGGTGAGCAATCACGCTTCGGTGGACCACAGACAAAACCGCCGGCCGATATCAGTGCACTGGTTGACAAGGTTGGAGATGTAGAAAGTGGTGAATTGCCGGAAAACGTACGGGCTAAAGTGGAGAGCGCAGTGGCAAAACTTTTCAAGGCCTGCGATAAAATGCTGACTGCAGCCGCCACACTCGAGAAGAAGGTGCTCAGAGATGATGAAATTAGTACAAAGGAAATGAAGCAAATTGCCAAACTCGGCGGCAAAGCTGAGGATCTAGCTGGTCGTGTTGATGCTCTTGAAGAAATCTTCGGCGGAGATTACGAACTTCCCGATGCTTTGGTAGAAAAATATGAAGCAGCGCAAGCAAAAGCAGAGGAAGCGGTGACCAAGCTCGGAGATCTCTATGAAGAAGGACAGGGTTAAGAGGCTACTGATGCACAAGAAAAACCACCCCCCCGTCCGGGGGGTGGTTTTCGAATTGACCATAATCCATTACATGAGGCAATATGCGCCGTAAGCAGTTCTCGCTCTTTCACATATCATTTTTCGGCTTTCCTGCCGAGAGAGGATCGTAGCCATGATCTACACATTGTCGCCTTGCATCGCCCGAACGGCGGTCCATGAGACTCGCCGCGTGGTCGTTCTCCTCATCAAGCCCACGCACTACGACGACGATGGGTTTCCGTACCGGTTTTTGCGGGGGGTGCTCCCCAGCAACAGCCTCGCCGCGATGTACGCGCTCACGCGCGCCGCACTCGATCGGATTCTCCCCGCGCACATCGCGCGGGAAATCCACGTTCTCGAAGACGGCATCGAGCGGCATGCGCAAAAGCTCGACCGTCTGCTGCGGCGTTTCCCCGAACAAGGAACGCGGCTCATCGTCGCCATG
>CAZWCH010000040.1:0-8375 GCA_964632925.1 uncultured Candidatus Peribacteria bacterium | reverse complement strand
ACGATGTGGTAGCGGACGCCCGGCAAATCCTTCACACGGCCGCCGCGGACGAGGACAACAGAGTGTTCCTGGAGGTTGTGTCCCTCCCCCGGAATGTAGACCTTCACCTCATGCCCGTTCGTCAGGCGAACGCGGGCAATCTTCCGCAATGCGGAGTTTGGCTTCTTCGGCGTCATCGTCGTGACCTTCAGACACACGCCGCGCTTGAACGGCGCCCCCTTTGGGAGCGGAACCGGCCGCACATTGAGAGCATTCCAAGCATACTGGAACGCCGGCGCTTTCGACCGTTGCACTTTCTGTCGTCGGACCCCGCGAATGAGCTGGTTCATGGTCGGCATACGCTTCAGATGCTAGAGGAGGACTGCGGATCCTGCAACGCTTTCTTCGCAAAGAACCGCTCCCGATAGACCGCCCCGGTGGGAATGAGACGGCCGATAATCACGTTCTCCTTCAGTCCGTTCAGCACATCCACTCTCCGCGTGGTCGCCGCCTCCACGAGCACCCGGATCGTTTCCTGGAACGAGGCTCCCGCAAGCCAGGAATCCGTTGCAAGCGCCGCGCGGGTGATCCCGAGGAGAAGTTGTTCATACGTCGCTGGCGCCTCCTCTCCATTCTTCTCGCATGCGGCATTCTCGCGATCGACCACACCTTTCTCCGCCACCTCCCCTGGAAGGAAACGCGTTGCGCCGCCATCGACGATCCGAACTTTTGAGAACATCTTCCGGACAATGATTTCCAAGTGCTTATCGTTGATGGTCTGACCCTGGGACGCGTAGATGTGCTGCACATCTTGCACGATGTAATTCTGCACCGCGTACATTCCCTTCTTCTCCAGAAGTTCCTGGAGATTGTAGGGGCCGCTGTTCAGGCGATCGCCCACCTGAACCGTGCTGCCGGTCTTCACCAGGAGGGATTCCCGCGGACCGAACGTGTACACCTGCTCCTGCTCCACTGTCGGTTCCACGAGAATCCTGCCCTTCATCACCGACACAACCCGACCGGCATGCGCCGCGCGCAGGACATTCTTGTCATGACGGGATTTTGCGAGAATGCCCCGCTCCTTCACCGTTTCTCCTTCCGCAACGCTCGTTCCGAACCCCGGCGGAACGCTGTATGCATCAACTCCCGCGCCCTCCGCGCGCACGGTGACAATGGTCTTCCCCCCCTGGTGCGCCACCTGCACCGTACCCGCGATATCGGCGAGCGTTGCCGCATGGTGGGGATTTCGCGCTTCGAAGAGTTCCTCCACGCGGGTAAGTCCCTGCGTAATATCGGCGCCTTCGGCTACGCCTCCCATGTGGAACGTGCGCATGGTGAGCTGCGTCCCCGGCTCCCCGATGGCTTGCGCCGCAATAATGCCCACCGGCGTTCCCACCTGCACCGTGCGATTGCTCCCGAGATCCCGTCCGTAACACTTAATACAAATGCCCCCCTGGAGCTCGCAGGTCATGACGGAACGAACGTCGACACTCTCGACATGCAGGCGCTTCACCTCCTCAAGCATGCGGGTATCGATTTCCTCATTGCGCCGCGCGATGATCGATCCGTCGGGAGCGAGGAGAGGCTTCGCGAGCGTGCGGCCGAAAATCCGGTACTCAAACTTCTCCCCGATATGCTCGGAATCCTCGCGTGTGATCGTGTGCGACGCGGTGGAGCCGCAATCTTCGTCGCGGATAAGGATGTCCTGTACCGCATCGACAAGCCGGCGCGTGAGGTATCCGGCCTCCGCAGTCTTCAGAGCCGTATCGGACTTTCCCTTCCGTCCTCCGTGCGTGGCAATGAAGAACTCCAAAACGGAGAATCCCTGGTGGAGATTGCTCTGGATGGGAAGTTCGATCGTCCGGCCGGACGGATTGGCAACAAGGCCCTTCATGGCGCCCAACTGCGCGACCTGCCCCCAGTTTCCGCGCGCTCCGGAATTAATGACGTATGTAATGTCGTTCTCCTGTTCCCTCTGGAACGTTTCGATCATCGCATTCGTGAGTGTGTTCTTCGTTTCCGTCCAAATGCGAATCGCGTGGCCGTAGCGCTCATCCGCCGTGATGAACCCTTTCCAGAAATAATTGTTCATCAGCCGAACTTTCTCATTCGCCTCGGCAAGCAGCGCTTCGCGCTCCTTCGGCAACACGATATCCGCCATGGAAACGGAAATACCCGAGAGCGTCGCATAGCGGAACCCGATGTCCTTGATGCGATCCGCCAGCCGCACCGTCTCCTCCTCTCCGAGCATCTCCAGACACCGCGCCAGGAGATCGGAAAGCTTCTTCTTCGTCATCACGTCATTCACTCTTCCCAGCGCTTCCGGCACGATTTCCTGAAAGAAAAGGCGGCCGACGGACGTTTCGATGATCTCCGACGCCACGCGCACGCGAATTTTTGCCTGCATGTCCACCACGCCATGATCATGCGCCAGAAACGCCTCCGTTTCCCTGCTGAACACCATTCCCTCCCCCGTCTTCCCGTCATGCACCTGCGTGAGGAAGTAGCACCCCAGCACCATATCCTGCACGGGGTTCACGATGGGCTCTCCGGCGGAGGGCTTGAGGATGTTCCGGCTGGATGCCATGAGCGTCCGTGCCTCCGCCTGCGCGTTCTGGCACAGCGGCACATGCACCGCCATCTGGTCCCCATCGAAATCGGCGTTGAATGCGGTGCAGGAAAGCGGATGCAGTTGAATGGCGAGTCCTTCAACGAGGATGGGCCTGTAGGCCTGGATACCCAGGCGGTGGAGCGTGGGGGCGCGGTTGAGGAGCACGTACTTGTCCTTGATGACCTCTTCGAGGATATCCCACACTTCTTTGCCGCCATCCTGGATGAGCCGCTCCGCAGCTTTGACGTTATGCGCCAGCTCGCGGCGGATGATTTCGCCGATGACAAACGGCTTGAATAGCCGCATCGCCATTTCCTTCGGAAGCCCGCATTGGTCGAGCTTCAGGTGCGGCCCCGCCACAATGACAGAACGGCCGGAGTAATCCACGCGCTTCCCCAGGAGGTTCTGGCGGAAGCGTCCCTGTTTTCCCTTCAGCATGTCCGAAAGAGACCGGAGCTTGCGGCGGTCGCCGGATGTAAAGAGCGTTTTTCCCGCCCGTGCGGAATTATTGAGCAGCGTATCGACGGCCTCCTGCATCATCCGCTTCTCATTGCGGCAGATCACCTCCGGAGCCCCGATGCTCATGAGTTTCTTGAGGCGGGAATTGCGGTTGATCACCCGTCGGTAGAGATCATTGAGATCCGATGCAGCGAAGCGTCCGCCATCGAGCTGCACCATCGGGCGGAGATCGGGCGGGAGAACGGGGAGGCGCGTCGGAATCATCCATTCCGGCTTGGTTCCTGCCTGGAGCAGCGCCGTCACGAACTTCATCCGCTTCATGATTTTCTTCAGTTTCTGTCCTCCGCTCTTCTCCCGATCCTCTTTAAGCGTCTGTGCGAGGCTCTTCAAGTCCACATTCATGATCACCTCCCGAAGAGATTCCGCGCCGGTACCGGCGCGGAATACGTGGCCGAACTTCATGTTCATTTCCCGGAACTTCAGCTCCGAGAGCACGGCATTCGCCGCCAGATTGCGCAAATCCTCGAGAGCATCCTTATGATTCTGCTTCAGGGAATCCAGCCGGTCCGCCACTTCCTTCTCCAGTGCATCGAGCTGCGCGCGCGTCGCCTTACTCTCCGTGAGCGCCTTCTTCGCGTCCTCATACTCGCGCACGACTTGCTTCTTGCGCCCGTCGAGGGAGGCATTGAGCTCTTTTTCTGCCTCCGTCTTCGCGTCTTCATTGACACTGATGACAATGTAGGCGGCGAAATACACGATCTGCTCCAATGTCTTTATGGGAAGATCGAGGAGGAGGCCCAGGCGCGATGGCGTGCTGCGCAAAAACCAAATATGCGTCACCGGCACTGCAAGATTGATGTGCCCCATCCGCTCGCGCCGCACGATCGAACGCGTCACCTCGACACCGCACTTCTCGCACACAACGCCCTTGTAGCGGATTCCCTTATACTTCCCACAGAAGCATTGAAAATTTTTCGTCGGACCAAAGATGCGTTCGCAGAAGAGACCGTCCGGCTCCGCCCGCTGCGTGCGATAGTTCACCGTCTCCGCTTTGGTGACTTCTCCCCGCGACCATCCGAGGATATCCTCGGGACTCGCCACGGAGAGGGCGACGGCATCGAAGGAATCGGTGGCGGAGGTTGGGGAAGGCATAGTGACGGAGAAGTAAGAATGAGGAAGTAAGGATGAAGAGCTGGGTACCCGGACCTGGGAATACACACAAAACCGCGGCTCTTCTGGCCCTCATCGTCTTCATGAGGAGGAAAAGCTACGGTGAGGTGAATGGAGTGTAACGCGGAATAATGCGAATGCAAGAGAAATTTACTTCCCCCGCACTCCCTCCTCAATCATCGCCTTCCCCTCTTTGATCATCGTCGCGCCGCTCTCGACCATCTGAACACGGCGACGGACAGTATCCTCGAGTGTAAGAACTCTCCCGACTAGATGCTGTACGAATGGGGGCATTCTCGCGAAAGACTCCTCCGGTAAGCGTCCCTCCAACCAAAACCACCCGCCCACGGCGAGAGCAAGAACGATACTGAGGCGCAGGAGAAATTTCATATGGCGACTTACACGCTCTTCCCCCCACTGAACATGCGCTCGAAAGAACCGTCGGCTTTCGTCAGTGATTCCCGGATTCTCTCCACTTCGATGTCCGAACACGCGAGGAGGGACGATGCATTGAGCATGCGGAGCTTCGCATCCTGCGCCGCTTCCCCACCGCGCGCACCTTGGCACACCGCATGGAGAACGATGTACGCGTCGCACGCGTCGCAGCGGAGCTGGAGGAGCACAAAATCGTCGCCGGTGAGCCGTATCGCCTGCCAATCCACCGGTATCTTCCGGCTGCACTGCGGACACCGGAGCTGCTGCTCTATCCGCTGGATGATGGCGTGGATGGTGTGCGGATCGTAGTCCATCGCTAGTAGTATACCACAGGTGTCATCCTCACGCACGCTCATCCACGGCACTGTGCTCCTCGGCTTCGCTCTCCTTATCCTTTCGCCATTCTTCCTCACGGGAGAACGGCGGGGCGGTGACCACGCTCCCGCCACCGTCGTGCTGGAACACACCTCTCCCGTCACCCTCTCCCTCACGGTCAAGCGCACGCGCGCAAGCAGCCTCTTTGAAATGGGCGACGCGAACGACGCCGTCCACGTAAGCGTGCCGCTGTCGTGGCAACGGCGCGAAGTGTGGGGCGTCCCCGTCGCCTCCGTCACCGCGGAAGGGGAAGGATTCGGCTTCGCCCGCTGGCGCCTTCCATCGAAAGGTCACATGGCATTCTTCGCCCCGCTCTCTCCATCTTCCCTCATCCTCCACAATCCCGCAGACTCCCACCTCACGCTCAGGCTCACCCTCCTCGATCTCGAGGAGAACCGGACCGATACCCGCACGATCCTCATTGATAAGAAAAGTCAGAACGTTCTCTGGTAACCCCATGCTGCTCTCCCCCATCACAACGCGACTCATACAGGATGGCGACGACCTCGCTGCCCTCCTCCTGGCATCCGCTTCCATCGCCGAAGGTGACATTGTCGTCCTATCCTCCAAGGCCGTCGCGACGGCGGAGGGGGCGGCCATCGACCTCCACACACTCACGCCATCAAAAGAAGCGAAGCGATGGAGCACAGCGTGCGGGAGAAGTCCCGCCTTCTGCCAGGCGGTCCTCCATGAGGTGGAACGACTGCATGGAAAAGTCATCGGCACATGTCCCGGTGCCCTCCTCACGGAACTGCGGCCGGACGGCCTCGCGGAAGGGACGATCTTCGCCGCGAATGCAGGACTCGATCAATCGAACGTCGCGGAAGGCTTTGCGATCGGATGGCCGAGGGACCCGGTCGCAAGCGTACGGAGAATACGGCAAGAAATAGAACAGTGTCATGGTGAGCCCGTCGAACCATGGCGCCGGGCGTTGCCCTTCGACGAGCTCAGGGTGACACCCTCTCTGAAAGAGGGCCGCAAAATGAAAAGAACCAAGATCGCCATTATCCTCTCCGACTCCTGCTGCATCCCACGGCGCAGAGGAGTAACGGCACACGCACTCGTCGTTGCCGGCATCGATCCTCTCCACAGCGAAATCGGCCACAAGGATCTCTTCGGAAAACCACTCCGGATCACCATCGAAGCACGCGCCGACCAGCTCGCGACCGCGGCGAACATCCTCATGGGAAACGCCGGGCAGTCTGTTCCCGCCGCTCTCATCCGCAACCATGGGATTCCCCTCACGCGCTTTGAAGGCTGGGTTCCGGGAATCGAACCGGAGCATGATCTTTTCCGTGGCCTCCTTCGTCGGCCCCGACATACTTCAGCGGCAGACCGCTCCGCTGAATCTGCTTGATCAGTAACTGGAGCACGTACCACTGCCGCGTAAGGATTGCCACGGAAACCGTGCCATCCCCGTTTTCCGGTGTCGCAGCGATAACGCGCGCCCTCCCGTTGATTTCCCCCTCTTTCAATACGTTGGTCAGATGGTCGATGACCGCTTCCGGATGCGGACTATTCTCCGCCTGTTGCAGGCAAAATGTGGCAGTGAGTTGCAAAGACATAATAATAATATTACATATTGTTGTTCGCTTGTCAACTGCAATGTTGACAATCGGCAGCGTATTGGAGAGACTGTGCCGTCAATTTCTCTTCCTCTCCTCGATTATGCATCCCGAAACATCCGACGGCGCGGAACTCCCCATCGACCGGCCGGACATCGAGCGCGTGTGGTCGGTGATGGTGGATCTCGAGCCCTGCCCGGAGGGGTGGGATATCGGCGACTATTGCCAGGCAATGCGGCGGCGCATCGAGGGGTTCCTTCATGATTTGGGACATGTGGAATGGCACCCGCTTTCGTTGCACCCGCGCGTCGCCTGTACCACCGCCGCCCTTCGCCTCCTCTTCCGGCGGAACCTCTGGCGCAAGCTCGGAATCGTCGATGTACGCATCGAGGAAGTCGATGACGTGGGAGAGATGGGAGGGGAAGGATGAACGAAGAAGATTCCAATGAAACCGAGGCAACCGAAGAAACCGACGATAACGAGGACATGAGCAATAGAAAATGTATTGTGTAGTGCATGGACTTTGTGGTGCTGAGTTCGTCGGGAGGGACGACGTTCCAGGCAGTGATTGATCGGATTGCCGATGGCACTCTCACTGCACGGTGTCTGGGACTCGTTACAGATCGGGAGGATCGAGGATGTGTGGAAAGGGCACGACGAGCGCATCTCCCGGTAAAAATAGTGCCGCGGAGAAACGACGAGACGCGGGAGGAGTATGACCGGCATCTTTCGGCCCATATTTTCGGACTCCTACCCCCTACGCCCTCCGCCCTACCCCCTCTCCTCGCCTGCATCGGCTGGATGTGGCTCCTCTCGCCGTGGTTCGTGGGGCAGTGGCACGGCCGTATCATTAACGTCCATCCATCTCTCCTGCCAAAGCACCCCGGCCGCCATCCGCACGAGGAAGTCATTGCCGCGCGCGAGACAGAGTCCGGTATGACGATCCACTGGGTGGATGAGGGCATCGATACCGGCCCCATTATTGTACAAAAAAAATGTTCAGTTTTTTCGTGTGACACTGTGGAAACCCTTAAAACACGGGTGCAGGCTTTAGAGAAAGAGTGGTATCCGAAGGTGCTGCAGATGCTTGCGAAACAGGCAACCGAGGAAACCGACGGAACCGAAGTAACCGACGGTGTACTGTGTTAGGATCGCCGCATGCATCAGCGACCCCATGAAAAACTCGTAGTGTGGCAAGAATCCCATAGGCTATGTCTTCGGATCTATACCCTCACACATGCTTTTCCATCCGACGAACGGTATAGGCTCGTGAGTCAAATGTGTCGATCTGCCTACGGCATTCCAATGAATGTCGCAGAAGGGAATTCAAAACGATCCAGGAAAGACAAAGCACACTTCTATGAAACAGCACTCGGCTCGCTCGAGGAGCTCCATTACCAATGCCTTCTTAGTAAAGATCTTGGTTATATCTCCATGCAGGATTTCTCCAATATCGATGACCATATCCAACGCGTGAGCTATCTTCTTACAAAGCTTCGTTCCGTATTCCTCTCTCCCTCGGTTGCGTCAGTTACCTCGGTTACTTCGGTTCCTTCTGCCTGACGTGACAACTCCGACCTACACCACGAACTGTACCAGGACTTCCTCCATTGCCCGCGATGTCTACGAGTTTGCATTGGAAAAACCGCAAGGCTTCACCTATGAGCCCGGGCAGTTCGTCCTTTTCCACGTACCACTCGCGGACAATCCGGCGGACGTCCAGCCGCGCGCCTACTCCATCGCATCGGCGCCGGAGGAGCCGGACCTCCTCTTCGTCCCCA
>CAZWCH010000039.1:0-8404 GCA_964632925.1 uncultured Candidatus Peribacteria bacterium | reverse complement strand
AAGCGCTCCTCGCCACAGCGCGGCAGTGCGGCTGCGATTTCGGCATCGTCGAAGCCACGGACCGCGTGAACGCCCGGGCACGGGAACGCTTCTTCGAACGCATCCTCACGTTCCTGCAAAAAAAATCCACCGTCGGCATCTGGGGCCTCGCCTTCAAGCCGAAGACCGACGACATGCGCGAGGCACCGAGCATCGACCTCGTTTCCATCCTCCTCGCCGCAGGCCACCGCATCCGAGCGCACGACCCCGCGGCGATGGAGAATGCGCGGAAAATTCTCCCGCGAGGCGTCCGCTTTTGCCCATCCCCCATCGAAGCGGCCCGCGGGGCCGATGCTGTCGTTCTCCTGACGGAATGGGATGAATTCCGCGGGGTCGACCTCCGGGAACTCAAGAAGACCATGAAAGGCACAGACCTCTTCGACGGACGGAATGTGTATGAACCGGAAGCTGTGAAGGAGGCTGGATTGATCTATCATGGAATTGGCATATGAGAATTCTCCTCACTGGCTCCGCCGGCTTCATCGGCTTCCACACAACACGTGCGCTTCTCGCGCGCGGCGACACGGTCATCGGCTTCGACAACTTCAACCCCTATTACGACGCAGCGCTGAAAGAGAAACGAAATGCGATCTTGGAAGAATCCCCCAACTTTCATCTCATCCGCGGCAACCTCGAAAATCTATCCGAACTCCAACCGGCCTTCGATCTTCTCAACCGGCAACCGGCAACCGGCAACCGGCAACGTCGCGTCTGCCACCTGGCAGCGCAGGCCGGCGTCCGCCACTCGATCGAGCACCCCGACGAGTTCATCCAGAGCAACATCCTCGGCTTTCACAATACGATCGATCTTGCCCGGCAACACGAGGTCGAGGGATTTATCTACGCCTCGACGAGCGCAGTCTACGGCGACAATGAGAAGACCCCATTCAATGAAGAGGACCGGACGGACGATCAGGCGTCGCTCTACGGCATGACGAAGAAGGCGAACGAGCTCGAGGCGCGCGTGTACTCCAAGCGCTACGGAATGCACACGACCGGTCTCCGCTTCTTCACGGTCTACGGCCCCTGGGGCCGCCCCGACATGGCGCTCTTCCTCTTCACGGATGCGATCCTCAAGGGAAATTGCCTGCAGATTTTCGGACAAGGGAAGATGCGCCGTGACTGGACGTACGTCGACGACATTGTCGCCGGCATCCTCGCGGCCCTCGACAAGAACTATCCCTGTGAAGTCGTCAACCTCGGCGGCGGCCACACGGAAGAACTCATGGATTTCGTCCAGATGATCGAGCAAGTCTGCGGAAAAGAGGGCAAAAAAGAATTCCGCGAAATGCAACCTGGCGATGTTGTGCAGACCTCCGCGGATATCTCAAAAGCCCAGAAACTCCTCGACTATTCCCCCAAAACGCGGATAAAAGATGGGATTCCGAAGTTTGTAGAATGGTATAGGGAGTACTACAAAGCATAGCTTACCGCACCCACACATCGACAGGTATACCCTCAAGCTTTTGCCATGAATCACTAAGACCATCACACGTAGTAAGACAAACGACCGCACCAGCACCCTTCAGAAGTTCCGGCCGATACTTCCGAATGGGAAGGCGGCTCTCGTACTGCCACTCGTGGCCGAAGGACCCGGAAATCAAGACTACCCCCTCAATCCCCTCCCGCATAAGTCTCTGCATGACCAGACGGGCGGGGCTCGGCGCCATCTCGGGGGGAAATGGCCGAAGGAAAAAAAGCGCAAGGAGGTAGGCAATACCGATCTGCTTCCAGCACGCTCGATGCTCGCGAAGGAGGAGCAGAACGCCACCCGTGAAAAGTGGCGCGAAGAAAACAGCGTAGTAGGAACGGAGAGAGAGGAAAATGAATGCGGCAACGAGGAGAATGGAAAGGGCAAGAGGCCACGCCCGCTTGCGCATGATGCCCCACAGTCCCATGACGACGCCGACAATGCTGCCTCCGACCATCGCGGTACGACCGACATCCGAGAGCTTCTGGAAAAGCGTCTTCCCCACATTCAGCGTACCTGCATCGACGAAACGGTCGAGGGAAAGAGGATTGCTCAGTGCATAGAGACCGACAAGGAACAGGGGGGAACAGACTAAAAACGCAACATGGTCCCATGAGACCTGCCGCCGCCGTAGTGCGGCCACGACGATAGGGAGATACAGCACTGCCTGGTATGCGGTGAAGAGGGAGAGGAGCCAGAGAAAAGCAATGATAAATGTGTCATGCTGAGCCCGTCGAAGCATAGACACATTCGTCCCTACATATCGTTCTTCGACGAGCTCAGAACGACACAAAAACCAACAGAACACCAATCCCCAAATCGCTGTCACCGGCGCCGTCGTAATGCTCCCGGCCTGTTGGATGACCGCCGCAGAGAGGAGCCACGACGCTGCGGCAGCGATGCGGACGCCGCGTGGGAGATCGCGCCCCATGTCCCACACAAGCCACACCGCCTGCACGACGATACTCGCGAGTAGAACGCGCCAGAGCATTTCCTGGAAAGGCAATGCTTCGGTCTGGCTCACGATCCACCGCAGCAGCGGAGGATGAGGATACGGGATATTGAGGAGCGTCTTCGCCTCATCCGTCCGGACCCCGCCGAGGGACTGTGCCCATGCGAGGAGAAGGGCATAAAATTCGAGACCAATGATCGAGCAAATCCAAGTGACCCCCTCTCCCTTGCCCTCTCCCCTATGGGAGAGGGAATACCGACAACGGCCAGAAATACACGGAACAATCATAGACAAGGACGAAGTGTGCGATCAATAAAGGTGTATGTGAAACATTCCACGGGATCCTTCCCTCGCAGATGCTGCCGGTGGAGGAAACGGAAGCCGTCGCGATGCACCTCCCGCAGGAGGACATCGGAGAGCAGCCACCCACGCTCCTCACGGAAACGGAGGAGTGTGCTCTGCGCTTCAGAACGCACTGCTCGATTGAAATACAGAAACCGGAGTGCCCACGCGCGGGAGAAGAGGAGAAAAAGCAGCACGAGAGAGACAGCGGCAATAGGCAAAAGCCACCGAAAACGGCGGAGGAGAAGAGAACATATCTGCCACAAATACTGCGCCTCAACCCGCGCATTCAGCTTGCTCTCCCCTCGCCGGCGGAGACGGAAAGCGAGCGGCACTTCCGCCACACGCGCGCCGGAGGGGAGTAGAGCGAGAAACTCAAGGAGAATTTTGAACCCCCGCGGGTGGACACGCGTATCCAGGGCGGCGAATGTGCGCCGGTCGAGCGCAAAAAACCCGCTCATGGGGTCCCGCACGCGCCGCGGACACGCGAGCCATGCCAAACCCGTCGCGATATAACTCGCCGCATGCCGCGCACGCGCCCATCCCTCCACGCTGCCGCCCGGCACATAGCGCGATCCTATCGCAAGCGCGGCGCCGGATTGCACGGCTGCATACAAGCGCGGGAGAAGGGCCGGATCATGCTGCCCGTCACTGTCCATCGCCGCAAGGACATCCCCCTGCGCTATGCGGAACCCCGCGAGCACAGCGGAAGAGAGCCCACGCCTGCCCATGCGACGCAAGACCCGCAGGTACGGTCGGTCCTCCGAAAGCAGCTCGGCCACTTCCCACGTCCGGTCTGGCGAGTCATCGTCGACGACAACCACCTCGAAAGGAATACCGCCCATGGCGCCCACGATCTCCGTAAGAAGATCAGGAAGATTCTCCGCTTCGTTATAGGTGGGGAGAATGAGAGAAAGCACAAAAACAGCTTACAGCTTTCAGCTTTCAGATGTCAGCTTTCCTCGGTATTCTCCCAACCATGCATATCCTTGTAACAGGATCTTCCGGCACCATTGGCACACGCCTCTGCGAGAAACTTCTCGAAAAAGGCCATAGCGTCATTGGAATTGATCGGGTGCCGAATAAGTGGCAGAAGTCAATATATGACATTACACACATCCTTGATCTACTCGATGGAAATAAGCTGAAAGCTGAAAGCTATAACCTGAAAGCTGACGCAGTCGTCCACCTCGCCGCCAATGCCCGCGTCTACGACCTCGTAGAGGACCCGCGCCGTGCGCTCGAGAACATGACAACGACATTCAATACACTGGAATGGGCAAGAGCCTGCGGCATCAAACGCTTTATTTTTGCATCTTCCAGAGAAGTATACGGCAACATCCACACCACGGACCCCCTGACGGAAGACCACGCACGCATCGAAAACTGCGAAAGTCCCTACACCGCAAGCAAGATTGCGGGAGAGGCAATGGTACAGGCCTACACCCGCTGCTACGGCCTCGACCACACAATTCTTCGCTTCAGCAATGTCTACGGCATGTACGATGACAGTGACCGTGTCATCCCCCTCTTCATCCGCCACGCAAAAAAAGAGGAGCCGCTCACCGTCTTCGGAAAAGACAAGTGCCTCGACTTCACCTACATCGACGACACGGTCGCCGGCATCGTCGCGGCAATCGAAAAATTCGATACGGTAAAAAATGACAAATATAACATCGCAAACGGCGCCGGAACGACGATCGTCCACCTCGCAGAGAAAATAAAAGAACTCACGGCCTCATCTTCCCCAATCACCATAGAGACAAGCCGCACAGGCGAAGTCATCCGCTACGTCGCGGACATCAGCAAAGCACAGAAAACCCTCGGCTACGACCCGAAAATCCCCTTTGAGGAAGGCATCCGGAAAACGGTGGAGTGGTACAAAAAAATTGAGGAATTGAAAATTGAAAATTGAGGAATTTAGGAATTACGAGACTTCTACCGTCAATTCCTCAATTTTCAATTTTTCTTCATGATACGCCATTTCCAAATTGATCTCCCATAGGTTCCTCTTGTCCGTCCGTCCCTCCACGATGTTATCCACCGCCGTCATCGCCGTGAGCATGGAGTGGTCCTGATTGTTGTAGCGGTGCATGCCGTTCCGGCCGAGGAGGAAGAGGTTGGAAATACCATCGATGTACTCTCGCACAACCGGAAGCTGGTCGTAGCTCCCCCAGTACGCCGGGTACGCCTTCGGCATCCGCAGCACGCACGCATCGAGCACGTCTTCCCGCCGCAAAAAGCCGATCTGTTCCATCTCGCGGATGCCGAGAGTAATGAGGTCCGCATCCGGCATCACCCAGAGATCCCCTCCTTCGTTCACGAAGTACTCCAGCCCGATCCACACCGTCTCCTTCCGATCCGCCACCATGTGGGGGCTCCAGTTGTTGAAAATCTGCACGCGCCCGACACGCACCCCGCCATCCTGAATGTAAATCCAATTATCAGGCACATACGCTTTGGCCTGATAATTGCCACGGCGTAGTCCGAAGGGCGAAGCCGGGCTCTCCTGCACATGGAGCTTCCGCAGGAGTAACCCCACCGTCAAAAAATCCCGGTACTGCAACCCCTCGGCCACCTCGATAACGCGATCCGGCGGACGGGGATGGATCATCCCCACGAGGTGCTTGATCGGCATCGTGGAGAAGAAGTAATCACAGGCCATCTCTTCCCTCGCGCCACTCTCGACATCTTCCACAGTTACCGACACTACACTCGTTCCGAAGTCCGATGTCCTAGGCCCTAGGTCCTTATTCAACTGCACCCCCACCACCCGCTTCTTCAGTCCCACCTCCCCTCCCCCTGCCCGCACATGATCCGCCACCGTTTCCCACATCTGCCCAGGCCCGAACTTCGGGTAGTAGAACCGCGTAATGAGGCTCGTCTCCCGCTCCTTTTGCGCCTTCTGGAAATCGCTGCTCACGAGATCCTTTACGGCATGCACGAGGGCACGCCGGAGGGAAAGCCCCTTCACGCGCTGCGCCCCCCAATCCGCACGGATCCGGCTGCAGGGCACTCCCCACACCTTTTCCGTGTATGCCTCGAAGAACGTCCTGTAGAGGCGGTCACCGAAACGATTCCGATAAAAGGCATCGAGGTATGTTTCGTCCTTGATGGGAAACAACTGTCGCCGAACGTACGAAAGACCTATGAGAATTGTATTCAGAAGCCCCAGCCTCCGCGCGACCGTGAAGGTAATGCCAATGGGATAAGGAAAAAAATTCTTCCGATAGAAAATGCGACTCACGCGCGGCCGCTGGAGCATGACACGATCCGTCTTCTCCGGATCAGGACCGCCGAGCGCCATATCGACCTCGTGGTGCCTCTCGCGATCGTCAGCAGCGGGAGCCCCTTGAAGCGGCAACATACTGAACCACCACTGCATCACGCGGTCACTCTTACTGAAGAAACGATGCCCCCCGATATCAATCCGGTTCCCCTTGTAATTGTAAGTCTGGGCTATCCCCCCAATCGCATCGGTCGCCTCATAGACAATCGGCCGTATGTCCGTCCGCTGCAGGAGCTCGTACGCCGCCGTGAGTCCCGCAGGGCCTGCACCGGCAATGATGGCAATCTTCCTTTCCACATGGGAAGTTTAGCGCTTTCTCCTCTCCAAGGAGGAGAGATGTTGCCGTGACAGATGGCAGTTGGTACTCTCAACGCGTGACCAGCCGTATTATTTTGGGGGATAACCTGGATGTACTGCGCGGGTTTCCATCCGAGTCAGTGAGTCTGGTGTACATTGACCCACCATTCAATACTGGGAAAGTGCAGAGCATCTAAAATACTGCCGATATTAGGCGATTCTACGAACTACATGTCTATCTACCTTGAAACATCTCTTATCTTCCGTTGGTGTGGATTACACCTTATAGCCGCTCCGTGGTTGAATTGATGAAGCAACGATGTACACAAGGATGTGAATTTGCCATACAGAGAGATTGCATTCTTGAGGCATCAGGATATCTTTCCTTCAAGGATGACTGGCGATACAACCCGGCACTGCGCTTTGCGCGCCTTGCAGAAAAACTGACCGATGAGGAGCTGGAACACCTATCATTCCCGAGTGCAGCTGTGCAACTGCTTCTCGGTGGCAACATCTGGCCACAGGCCCAGTACCTCAATTTTATACGGCACACCACGTTCTTCTTTGCAGATCTTCTCGATGGAATTTCTTTTGATGACAAAAGGCACGGGCTATATGAAATGGCACGGCGCGTAGAACAGAGGATCCAAGAATTCCGAGTGATGTTCGCAACGCATAGCAAAGTATCTACCATTCACCTCCCTGTAGCTTCTTCTCTCCTTCCTTACTGGGGTAAGTGGTATCTCACCGACGTACCGCACCCATTTGAAATCAGGATAGTGGACGATCCGCGCCCTTACAGCATGACCTCTGACAAGTTACGGGATATTTACCATTATGATTGCGCTGTAAACGCAATATCGAGACCTGATGAGATGATCGTCGCTAACACGGGTTTTCAAAGGAACGTGAAGACGAGCTTTTCTATTCTTCCCCTTCCTATCACTTGCGCTCAGACAGTCACGACTGCATTGTTCGGCGAGAAAAACCAATGAGTGAGTACTCAAAACACCCCCGCATCAACCTCCTCCCTCCTCTTGAACACAAACCCATGCGACAGCGCGTAGTTCCAAAGAGCGATAACTGCGATGGCGCAGACCTTCGCAAGCATGTAGTGGAGACCGGACCAGTAGAGGAACGAGGCGATGCCCACGTTGAAGAGGAAGCCCACCCCGTAGACGAGGAGGAACTTCAAAAACTGCTCACGGTGCCGCCGCTCGTGATTGCGAAAGGTGAAGTGTTTATTCGAGAAGAAGACGACGACGAGCGCCACGCTCGTCGAGCCGATGTAACCGAGATAGGGGATAAGCCCAAGAACCTGGACGAGAAGGAAGAGAAGAGAGAAGTCCACCGACGCCCCGATCCCTCCGCACACGGCGAAGCGCAGGCCCTGACTCACATGCTGTCGCACGAATGGATGACAGAGAAAATGCATAGCGGAAGAGTAACACCGAAAACTCACAACTGGGTAATTCATGGTCACACAAGAAATCCCCTCCCCCCGAGGGGGAGGGCTAGGGAGAGGAGTAAAACAATTCCCAAAAATCGATCCGCTACCCCTCTCCTGTATCCTCTCCCCCGGGGAGAGGAAAACTAACACCCAACACACGCTCCCAGTTCCACCCCAAGCGCCCGGCAATCCGCATCGAGCATGATGTGCGCAAGCTCCTCCACCGTCGTCTTCGGCTCCCACCCAAGCACCCGGCGCGCCTTCGCGGCATCGCCGCAGAGACCGTCCACTTCCGTGGGACGGTAGTAGTAGGGATCCACCGCGACGATGATCTTCCCGCTCCGCGTGTCGACGTACGTTTCGCTGCGCCCCTCTCCACGCCGCGCGAAAGGAATGCCCGCATGACGTAAGCAACACTCCAAGAACTCGCGCACGGACACGGAACATCCCGTGGCGAGGACGTAATCGTCCGGCACAGGATGCTGCAACATGCGCCACATGCCTTCGACGTACTCCGGTGCATACCCCCAATCCCGCTTCGCCTCCAGGTTGCCGATGAAGAGA
>CAZWCH010000038.1:0-8442 GCA_964632925.1 uncultured Candidatus Peribacteria bacterium | reverse complement strand
TGCGACCCCAGGTTTTGGAGACCTGTGCTCTACCAACTGAGCTACGCGCCTACGACATCATGTTCTGCCTGTGGAACGAGAATGACCGAGCATTATTCTTTTATCACGCCCCGGCAAGCCGGGACTAGGCAACTGAGCTACGCGCCTACGACATCATATTCTGCCTGTGGAACGAGAATGACCGAGCATTATTCTTTTATCACGCCCCGGCAAGCCGGGACTAGGCAACTGAGCTACGCGCCTAAGAAAGACCTTGGTACCAGTATAAGGGAAAAGGACGAAAGCTGGTGGCGTTTTCGAATGGGAGAGGATGTTATCCTCTCTTTCCCCACCTCCGCCCCGGTCCTCGCAGGCGCTTTTTTGCAAGAAGATCGACTGCCTGCTCGAAGGTGAGGTCTTCCGGAACAATCTTCTTTCCGAGAGACGCATTTGTCTTCCCGTCCGTCACGTAGGGGCCGTAGCGGCCGGCTTTCACGAGAATGGTGCCGCCGGTCGTGGGATCGTGCCCCAGTGTCTTCAGAGGTTCCTGCGCGCGCGTGCGCGCAAGATGCGCCTCTGTGAGGAGTTGGAGCGCCTCGGTGCAGGAAAGCGCCAGCGGGTCCACGCCTTTCGGGATGGTCACCGTGGCGTCGCCGCATTTGAGGTACGGCCCGAAGCGTCCGAGGTGTGCCGAGAGAACGTTCCCTTCGTGCTTCCCCAGCGCGCGGGGAAAGGAGAGGAGGGAGAGGGCCTGCTCCAGTGTCACGTCCTCCATGGAAAGATGCTTGGGGATAGCGGCGGTTTTTCCCATGCGGCCGATGCGTGGTTCTTTCGCTTTCTTCTCCTTCGCTCCCAATTTTTCCTGGCCCACCTGCACGTAGGGGCCGAATCTTCCCAGACGAACGACGATCGGCGCGTTGGTTTCCGGATCGGTCCCAAGGATCCGCTCTTTCACGATGTCCTCCTTCCGGAGGGTCTTCGCTTTGGTATCGACGAGCGCGGAGAACGGCCGGTAAAAATGACCGAGGAACTGCGTCCACTGCGCGTTTCCTTCCGCGATGTCATCGAGCGATTGTTCCATCTGTGCCGTGAAGGAGAGGTCGACGATATTCGGGAAGTGTTCCGTGAGGAGGTCCGTCACCGTGAATGCGATGTCGGCGGGGACGAGCTCGCGTCCTTCTTTCCGGATATATTCCCGTTGCTGGATGACGCTGATCGTCGGCGCGTACGTACTCGGGCGGCCGATGCCCTCTTCTTCAAGTTTCTTCACCAGGCTCGCTTCCGTGTAGCGGGGGGGTGGTTTCGTGAAATGCTGTTCCGGCCGCAGCGTTTCGCAAGCGAGCGCCTGGGAAACGGCGAGCGGCGGGAGGAATTTTTCGCCATCGGCATCGCCATTCTCCTCGTCGCGCCCCTCGCTGTAGACGCGGAGAAAACCGTCGAAGAGCACCGTCTGTCCCGTGGCGCGGAACGTATAGTCTCCCGCGCTGATATCCGCCCCCACCCTCCGGAATTCCGCTGCGGGCATCTGCGTCGCAAGCGTCCGGTTCCAGATCAGCGTGTACAGCTTGAACTGCTGGCGATCGAGCGTTGATCGAAGGGATTCCGGCGTGCGCGCGAGTTCTGCGGGACGGATCGCTTCGTGCGCTTCCTGCGCCCCCTTGCTCTTTGTCTTATAGCGGCGCGGTTCCGAGAGGATGTATTCCCGGCCGTAGGTTGTTTCGATGGTACGGCGCGCGTCATCGAGAGCCTTTGCACTCATGTTGACGGAATCCGTCCGCATGTAGGTGATGAAGCCCGTTTCGTAGAGCTGCTGTGCGACGACCATGGTCTGCTTCACGGAAAACCCCAATTTTCGCGCGGCCTCCTGCTGGAGTGTCGACGTCGTGAACGGCGGTGCGGGCGAGCGGCGGAGATCTTTTTCGTCGAGCGCGCTCACGCGGAATGCCACGCCCTTCAACGCCGCGAGGATCTGATCCGCCTCCGCCTGCGTGCGCACGGCGCATTCTTCTCCGCGGCGGAGCTTGAGAAGGGCGCTGAACGCCTCATGTTTTTCCGTGCGGAGGTCGGCTTCGATCGTCCAATATTCTTCTGCGGTAAAGGCCCGTATGGCGCGTTCGCGATCGACGATGAGCCGCACCGCGACGGATTGCACGCGTCCGGCGGAAAGCCCCTGCCGCACCTTTTTCCAGAGGAAGGGCGAGAGCGTGTACCCCACGAGGCGATCGAGGATGCGCCGTGCCTGCTGGGCGTCGATGAGCTTTTCCGCAAGGGTGCGGGGATGCCGCACGGCTTCGTCAATGGCCTCCGCGGTGATCTCGTGGAAGACGATGCGTTTCACCGCTTGTGGATCGTCGATGCCGAGCACCTGCGTGATGTGCCATCCTATCGCCTCCCCCTCGCGATCTTCGTCGGTCGCGATCCACAGGTCGCCCGCCTTCTTGAGCGCCGCCTTCAGATGGCGGACGACGGTCGCCTTCTCTTTGGGGACCTCGTAGTGCGGGGCGAAGTCGTTCGCGGGATCAACGCCGAGTTCCCCCTCGGGCAGATCGCGGACGTGTCCCATGCTCGCCTCCACCAAAAAATCTTTTCCGAGGAAGCGCTTGATGGTCCTCGCCTTCGCGGGACTTTCGACGATGAGGAGATGCGGGAGGGCAGACACAGGCGCAGAGACTATCACATGATCATCTTTCTTGCTCATAGTTTTTGGCAGGAGGAAGCACTTACATGAAGAGCGGCGACCGGACGCTCTCTCTTTTGGCTTGCAGAAGCCCAGCGCTTTTGTACACTCCCTCCGTACTTCTTATTTCCTCCCCATCCATTCTATGTCCCTGTCCAAGCAAGATCTCATCGGGATCATCGCGGATGCTGCGGGCGTGACGAAGCGCGCCGCTTCCTCCGCTCTCGAGGCGCTGACCTCCACCGTGACGAAGGAACTGAAGCGCGGCAACACCGTGACGATCACGGGCTTCGGCACCTTCCGTATTTCGAAGCGTCAGGCGCGCACCGGCGTGAATCCGAGGAATCCGTCGCAGAAGATCCAGATCCCGGCAATGAAGGTTCCGTCCTTCAAGGCCGGAAAGACCCTCAAGGATGCTGTTCGATAATTTGCTCTGATTGTTCCTTGGAAAAGCCCCCGTAAGCGGGGGCTTTTTTTGCCCCTCACCCCAGCCCTCTCCCGCGGGGAGAGGGAGGTATGCTACTCTCCCCATCCGATGGATACCTCCTTCCTCAAGGAAACGCTCGGCCGGATTCTCGAACTCCTCAACATTCCCTACACGGATATTCTCCCCGTGCAGGAGGGGGACTTGTGGCGCATCGACGTCGTTTCCACCGATCCGAGCCGCCTCATCGGCTGGCACGGGGAGACGCTGAATTCCGTCCAGCATCTCCTGAAATCCATCGTGCGGACGAAGGATGCTCTCGACCGGCCTCCGTTCCTCGTCATCGACGTCGACGGCTACCGCAAGGCACAGGAGGACAGGGTCCGGCGCATCGCGGAACAGAAGGCGGATTTCGTCCGCCGTACCGGCAGCCGCATCGTTCTTGCGCCCATGAGCCCGTACTTCCGCCGCATCGTCCATCTCCACGTTGCGAACACGCCCGCCCTCCAGGATCTCACGACATTCAGCCATGGAGAGGGGGAGTATCGGCAGATCGTCCTCAAATTAAAAGAGGAGAAAATGAAAGTTGGAGAGGAACTTTCGCCCGTTCTCGCGAAGGATGACGGGTTGGAGAATCTCGACGTCTGATTCATCGGTTGCTTTCTCGTATTGTCCGCCACCCCTCTAGTAATTTCCGCTCCTCCCTCGAAAGTTTCTTCGGAATCTCCACGCACATCGCGGCATAATGGTCGCCCGTCCGCGCGCTGCCGAGGTCGGGCAGCCCTTTTCCCTTGAGGCGGAATACCTGGCCGGGCTGTGTCCCTTCCGGAATGCGGAGCATGATGTCTCCGTGCAGCGTGGGGACGTGGACTTCTCCGCCGAGAATCGCCGTGAGGAGGGGGAGAGGGGCGTCGGCATGGATATCGTTCCCGTCGCGGCGAAACTGCTCATCCAGTGGGACGCGTACCGTCACGTAGAGGTCGCCCGCCGCAGCATTGTGTCGGCCGGCCCCGCCCTCCGCGCGGAAGCGGAGGCGTTGGCCGTCGCGGATCCCCGGGGGGATGTTCACGGTGACGTCCCGTCCGGTGACCCTGCGCCCTTCCCCGTGGCAGTGGCGGCAGGGGGACTCCGGGACTTTTCCCGCACCGTGGCAATCCGGACAGTACGTCCGCTGCTGTACCGTGCCGAAGAAGGAGCGCGCTGTTTTCAGAATTTCCCCCGTCCCGCCGCACTTCGTGCATTTCTGCATGTTCCCCGTCGCGGCCCCCGATCCTTTGCATTCCTCGCATGTGCGCGGCATCCGCAGATGCACGGTTTGCTCCTTTCCGGAAAGGACGTCACAGAGAGCGACCTCCACGATGATTTCATAATCCTCCCCTCGCTCTTCTCTCCGTTGCCCTTTTCCGCCGAACATCTCTTCAAAGATCGAGCCTAAATCCCCGAATCCTCCGGAAAAACCGGCAAAGTCAACCCCCTCAAACGGTCCTTGCCCCGCCCCTTTTCCCCTTGCTCCGTATTCATCGTACAGCCGCTTCTTTTCGGAGTCTCCCAGGATCTCGTACGCCTCATTGATTTCCTTGAAGCGCTCCTCGGCGTGCTTTTCGCCCTTATGCTTGTCGGGATGCCATTCTTTGCTCAGACGGCGATACGCGCGCTTTGCATCGTCAACCGACGCGCCTTTCTCCAAACCCAGCACATCGTAGGGGTCCCGTGGCATGGGGCAGATAGTAATAGAAAGGCACGAAATCTGCTATACTGGAAAGAAATGCACACCAAGCTCATCGCCCCCCTCTTCCTTGGCCTCCTTGGTATGTCCATTGGCGCCGCTCTTAGTATTCACGGCGAACGATTCGCCGCGCATTTTGGCCAACGCCTTCGGGAGAGGCCGGCGGCAACGGTGAACATGGAACAAAAACGCGCCATACTGCAGCGGCTGCGACAATTGTCATCGTCGGACAGTCTTCACGGCGCCGCGCCCGAACAACAATTCCAGACGACGCATCCCGTCTCCGTAATCCCGAATTGGGGGGCTTTGCAGAACGCGTCGGCATGGGGTCGCCCCTATGGCGCCATTCCTTCGGGCGACTTTGTTCCGGTGCCGGTCTATGATCTCCCGGTCCTCACATTCCCCATGCGGGCGCTCGATGCCCGGAATGCTGATGACATTCTCCTGATCACGGCAAAGCTGTACTACTCGACACGCTTTTTCGGTCGTTACGATCTCGATGCTGGAGAATTCACCGGTCCCCATGCGGGAGTGGATTTAAAACTCCCGTATGGCACCCCCGTGGGGGCTATCGCCGAAGGAACCGTCCATGCGGTCCGCAAAGAAGATCGGCTTGGGCTCTTCGTCGTCATCCAACATGCGCACCCGACAGAAGGAACACTTTACTCTATCTACGGCCATCTGGCGAACGCACAGGTGCGCGTAGGCCAGCAAGTGCGCGCAGGCGATCGCATTGGCGCAGTCGGCAGGACGGGCTACACCTCCGGAGCCCATCTCCATCTCCAAATCGATCGTCCGCAGAAGAGCGGGGGAACGCATACGCCGTTTATCACGTACGCGATCCCCCGTCCTGAGGATGCAGACCAATGGACAATCCACCCCATCCGTTTCATTGAAAACTAAATCCCACTCTTGGAAAGCTTCCATAGAACATATCCTGTGGGCAATTCGATCTTCAAAGGAGAACGATGGAAAACGAAATAGATCCCGAGATCCGGATGCCGCCAGACATTGTCTGTGGAATAAGAAGCACAGTCCTGCGGCCTGCCATCCTCATCGCGATCGGGGTTACTGCGGATAACATCGAGGGTCACCTGACCGCGAATACAGGCATTCCAGCTTGGGTTACGCGAGAGAGGGATGCCATCCATGCCGACGGGGAACGGAATGTTAGCCTTCGCCACAGTCTGCGGCACAAGACGCAGTGATGTATTGATGCTCTCACAGAGGAATGGATCCTGGAGCTGTTCGACAATGAACGCAGGATCGCGTCCCATGAGTCCGGCCATATAGGCCCCAATAAGTTCGACGAGCCCCGGTGGAGGAATGGGGGGAAGCGAACGCTGCATGCTGCAGATGAACGTAAGCTCTTCGGGGGCAAGAGGAACCTCTGGACCGGCGCCGAAGGCTCCGGGGGGGAGGTCGCCAACACCATGAAACAGCGCGAGGAAGCGGGCCTTGGCGAAGGAGGTGCGGCTCCCATGTCCAGAACCGGCGCCGCCGCTCTCGCCATCATTATCTCCGGGAAGAGCTGCGCTACTCGAGGAGCTCCCATCACTGCCGGAACTCGAGGAAGAACCTGAGTCCTCTTCCGCTACTCCTGTAGGGAGATAGCGGTGCTCGGCGCCGTCGTCGGTAGCCGTCGTCGGGACGCGCCCGTCGGACTCGGCGCTCGGGCAGAAATTCGTGGTGACGCCGGGGACGCGGAGCATGTCAGAAGGACACGGCTCGGCGAGCCACGGCCTGCTTTCCGTTGCGAGAATGAGGAATGTTCCACGATCCTCCGTCGTATCGTGTGTTCGCGTCGTGCCGTCCCCGACATTGCGGAAGGTGAAGAGCGGGCGAACGGGGAGTTCGGACGTAAACGTTCCCCCCGTCGGACTCGTCCTTTGCACCGTCATCTGCCCCTGTGGCTGGCTGCTCTCGGGGAGGGTGACGGTAACATCCCAAAATGATGTGGAAGGATCTTCTCCGCCGCAATGCACTTGAATAGGTTCAACGCTCTGCAGGGAAAGCGCGACAAGCTCAATCGGCACGGTGTCGGAGGACCCCGGCGCGGGAAGATTCGCATCCTCGAGGCGTCGCACAACCGTATCCGTGTCGCCAAGATTCGTGGGATCCGTGGGAGCGCCGCCGAGTTGCACCTCTCCGCTGAAGGGCGAACAGCCGGGTCCGAAGAAATCTTCCGGAAGAGCGGGGAGGGGGAACGTTGTAGTTCCGGCGGGAGTTTCAAAAATATCCCTTCCGGCAAGGAGTGTGAGCGGACTCAAAGCGCTATTTTCAAAACTGCAGGTCTCTTCCTCTCCCGGATGGAGCGTGACGGTGCAGCTCTCCGGGGCTGTTCCCCATCCTTCCTGCAACGTTTCCGTCACGGTGTACGTTGTTCCCTCCCCGATGGCAACGAAGACATCGAAGAAACTGGAAACAGTGAGGTTTGGCTCAATGGTGGTGAGGTCAAAACCACCTTCCCCGCCGATACCGGTGAAGTGGAAAGTCCCGGTACCGCCCGTCGTGGTCTTCGTCACGGTCAGACGTGCCGCTTTTGCATTCACGAAGCTGCATGTCTCCACCTCTCCCGGTTCCAGATTGACGGTGCAGGAGGAACCGCCGACGATTTGCCATCCATCCGCCGATTGTTCGGTGACGGAGATTTCTTTTGAACTCCCGCTATCAACGAAGATGTCGAAGAAGGTTTCCGCATGGTGCGTCCCCTCATCGGTTTCAAGGCAGAATTCGTCCTCCTCCCCATCCTCGCAATTTCCCTCATCAGGGGAGAATCCGTCCGTTGCGAACCGGAAGGTTCCATCGCCTCCGATCGTGTCTTTCTCGATGATGAGACGGGCCTTCTTGATGTTGCCGAGCGAACAGATGGCCGTATCACCCGGGCCGACCTCCACTGTGCAAGAATCGGGAGAGCCAACCCATTCATCGGGAAGATCCGTCTCTTCGAACGTGAACGGCGTGTCTTCATTGATCAGAACCAGGAACGAACGCTCCGCCTGTCCTTCTGTGGTCGTAAGATTGAACGAACCGATGTCATCACTGTTCGAGGAAATGGTGAAGGTCCCATCCCCTCCGGTCGCTTCCTTCATGACAATGATCGTGGCTTTCTTCGTGTTCTGATAGTAGCAGTGCTCGGTCTCTCCAGGTTGTAGGAGGAACCCGCATGTACTCGTTTCACCGGTATTCACCCAGAGGGAATTTTCACCAGGTTGTTCCGAGATCGAAAATTCCTGACCCGCGATGTCTACGAAGATATCGAAGAAACTGTCTCCAAGGAAATGGTCACTGCCCTCCTCTTCTTGATCATCCGCCGTCACATCGAGTCCCGCTTCTCCATTGAGACCGGTAAAGTGGAATGTCCCTTGATCTCCGATGGCAGTTTTGTGGATCACGATGCGCGACTGTTTCTTGTTTGTAATCGTACATTCCGTCGTTTCGCCTGCTGCAATCGTTACTTCCTCGCAGCCGTTCTCAACGAGCATCCATCCGTCGGGGATCTCACCCTCGGACACTTCATAGTCTCCTGGGGCAAGGGGGATATCCAGGCTCCCTTCGTTATCACCCGCCTCGACATCAACAGCGTAGGAACCGCCCCCATCGATCAGGAGGGGAAATTGCAAAGTCTCCTCTTCC
>CAZWCH010000037.1:0-8775 GCA_964632925.1 uncultured Candidatus Peribacteria bacterium | reverse complement strand
GGGCGAGGCCGATATTCATGAGGCTTGCGAGGACCGCGAACATCGTTGCCTCGATGCCCTTCGGGCAGATGCGCGCGACAAGGACGAGGAGCGGGAGGAAACCGATTTCCGCAAGCGGAGCGGAAATGAGAGTATCGGCCATTGCGAAGATTTTTGGGCTCACACCAAATAGCCTGTACCAGCCGTAAATGAGGCCGAACGTTGGGAGGCTGAGGAGGACGCTTGCGATGATGATCCAGAAGAAGAGAATGCGCAGCGGGAGACTCAGGAGGAATTTTCGGAAGACGAACACGCCGGCAATGCCCATGGCATGGCTGATGAGGGAGAGGCGGCCGAAGAATTCCGGATCGAAGTGCAGTTCGTCGATGAGGAAGTAGTTGAAGGCGCTGCCGCTGCTCGGCGTCGCGCGCCAGAGGAAGAGGAAAAATGCGGACCAGAGGAGCGCCGGTGTGAGAGAGGAGCGGAAGCTTCGCCATGTCTCGCGGAAGCTGAATGCCCGCACTTCTCCGGGTAATTCGGTGATGACGAGCGCGAAAATGCAGGTGAGGAGGGGGAGGAAACCCGTCACGAAGAAGACATTGCGCGTGCCGATCCATGTGACGAGGATGCCGGAGGCGTAAGAGACGATGAGCGCGCCGACGAGGAGCGAGGCGCGGCAGATGCTCTGGAGGCGGCCGGCCTCTTTCTGTGTTCTGCTCCTCTCTGCAACGACGCCGTCCACAATGACGTCGGCGAGGGCGAAGCCGGCGGCGGAAACAAGGAGAGCGGCTGCGGCTCCTTTGAACCCTTCCACCCATGTGGCGAGGGAGAAGTAGCCGACGGCTCCGAGGATGCCCGCGAGGAGGAGGTACGGTTTGCGGCGCAGCCCTCTCAGGGGAAGGCGATCGGAGAGAAGGCCGTAGAGCGGCTTGATACTCCAGGGGATGATGCCGAGGGAACCGAGGATCTGCACCTGCGGAATGGTGAGGTGAAGATCGTCCTTGAATGCAAAAGTGCTCGCTACCCCTGCAAGTGTCGTTGCGCCGGCGATGAAGTAGATGAAGGGAATCAGAATGGATGTCAGATCGCGTCGCATACGGTGCGTAGCGTACCCTCAATAATCCCGTGTTTATAGGGTTATTGCCGGGGAGGCTTGCAGAGATTTTGGGGGAGTAGTATGCCGTCTGTATATGGAGACGACGCGAGAAGACGAATTCGCTGGGCAAAGAGAATCGGCCGAGGCCGTGACCCCTGATGTGGACATTGTCTGTCGCCCCGGCGAGGTCGTTCCGTGGGAAACATTTTGCGATGAAAAGGCATATCCCGGGCATGCCATTGCACTCGATGGATATGTTGCAGGGCCATCGAATTTCGCACACAGTCCTTCGGGCATCATCAAAGCGAACTTCGATCACCATCAGAAGCGGCGCATCGATCTCCATAGCACCTGCGGTCAGGTCTACATTCACATTACGCAGGGACTTATGGACCATGTTCGAAAACAAAGGGTCTGCGTCTATGTGAACGATGCGGATCCCGATACGACGCTCTCGGTGTGGCTTCTCCGTAATCACCGCCGGGTGGAAGGAGTCCGCCACGAGCCGCGCATCAGCGCGCTCGTCCACGCGGAAGACCTCCTCGATGCAACGGCGGGAGCGTATCCATTCGACGTGCAGAGTCCGCTCCTCAAGAAAATGGCCTACATGTTCGATCCGTACGTGCAGCGACGTTTACAGAATAACCTTCACACGCTTACGGCGGAGGAGATGCAGAATCTCATTGACGAGGGATGTCGGCGCATCGATCAGTACCTTGCACTCGGTGATGCTGCCCCGGAACTCGAACTCGATACGCGCTATGAGCCTATTCCGGGAGGAGGAGGACCCGGATGGGCCATGATCCAGGAAATCGGTTACTGGGCACGCACGCGTCTTTTCAACGAAGGCATTCGCTCGTTCGTCTCCGTGCGAGATATCGGCGATGGGACCTTCGTCTATTCGCTTGGAAAAATGTCGCCGTATGAACCGTTTCCTCTGGAAGATTTCTACGGCGATTGCAACCGGGAGGATGGCATCCCCCCCGGGGATCCTGATCGCTGGAATGGCGGCGATACAATCGGAGGTCCTCCACGGAAATGCCGCACGCGCATCACGCCGGTGCGCCTGACGCACATCATCAATGAGCGGCTGCGGAGCGCAAGGAGGGAGTGGAGGTGAGGGGTGTACCGATATCTCTCCGGAACCGCACCGGCCCTTGCACCTTCTCGCAGAGGGATTGCGCAGCGCTTTCCGCCTTCGCAAGCGTGTCTCCAATGCCGACAATGCCGAGCGCGCGCGGGGAGCCGAGGCACAACGTGCCATCACTATCATCCGTGACATCCCCGTAGTAGACGCGTGTTATTCCCTCTCCCCGCGGTCGGGGCTCAAGGTGAGGGGCTACCAATGGCAAGGTAATCACACAACCATTCTGTTTCTTATCCACCGGATACCCCTCCGGCACCACGTACTTGCACACGGTGGCTTTCGGAGCGAAGCGAACAATGTCCTCTGTAAGTTCCCCCGAGAGAATCGCCTGGCAAATCGCGACGAAGTCCGAGTCCAGGATAGAGAGGACATTGAGCGCCTCGGGATCACCAAAGCGCGCATTGAATTCAATGACCTTCACGCCGTTTTTGGTGACCATATACCCGCCATAAAGAATTCCTTGATACCCCTCTCCCTTTGAATGGAGAGGGAAGGGTGAGGGTTGTGAGAGCGCCTCCGCGACCAACCGATTGATCTCCTTCGCCCGCTCAACGTCTGCCTGTGTGAGAAAGGGGAGGGAGTGATCCGGCATGGAATAGGAACCCATGCCGCCGGTATTCGGCCCGAGGTTGCCCTCGTAGGCGCGCTTGTGGTCTTGGACGAGTGGCATGTGGCAAACGCGCGTGCCGGAAACGAAGGACATAAGACTAAATTCGCATCCGGTGAGTTTTTCCTCTATGACGACCCGTCCGCACTCCTCGATGCATTGGAGAGCGTATGCGATGCCATCATCAACGGAATGTAGGTGATCCCCAGAAACTTTTACACCCTTGCCCCCCTTCAGTGCGTCGTATTTGACGACATATTCACCATGCAGATCATCTGCGATATATCGATGAATTTTCCGCAGCGACGATTCCGGAATCGTCGCTGCGGGACATGCGGCGTCGTGCGACGAAAAAACCCGGAACCGCGGCGACGCGTCGATTCCATATTTCCGCAGGAGTTCCCGCGCGAACCCTTTACTCGACTCAATTCTTGCGAACGACTTCGTCGGGGCAACCGTCGGTATGCCATGCTTCTCGAAGAAATCCGCGAGTCCAGCTCCGATGGGATCATCCGGCCCGATGATCGCGAAATCCGGCCGCCACCTCTTCGCATGGGAAAGGATGGTATGGAAATCCATGATGTCGATCACTTCCTGCGCGGCGGCGATGCGGCGGATACCGGGGTTCCGTGTTGTGCAGAGGGAGAAAATATCCGGTTTCTGCGGACTGCGCGCGAGCGCCTCCGCAATCGCATGCCCGCGGGCAGAACTCGTCACCAGGAGGATTTTCATACGATACCCTCACCCTACCCTCTCCCTCTGAAGAGGGCGAGGGAGAAGATTCCTTCTCCCTTTGAAGGGAGAAGGTGGAGGATGAGGGTTGCATCATACGAGCATCTCCTGCCGCTCCTCCACTTCCGGCTGCAGCTCGTGTGCGGCGCGAGACGAAGCACGGCGTGAGCCGAGGCTATGGAGGAGCTCCGGCGTCACCTCCGGTGTGGCGTAGTGCCCGGAGAAGTAGCCGTCGCTGAAGTGCCGAATGGCTGGGTTCCCGTATTGCACCGCGCGGCGGACGTCCGCGAGCGTTCCGTAGAAGAGCGCGTCGGCGCCGATGTGTTCCCGAATCTCTTCCGGTGTTTTTCCGGCGGCGATGAGCTCGTCCTTCGTCGGCAAGTCGATGCCGTAGACATCGGGGCTGATGATCGGCGGCGCGACCGATGCGTAGTACACCTTCTTCGCTCCGGCCTCGCGCGCCATTTCCACAATTTTCTTGCTCGTATTGCCGCGGACGATGGAATCATCGACGAGGAGGACAGAATTACCGCGAAATTCGAGTTCGATGGGGTGAAGCTTGAAGCGGAGGCTCCGTTGTCGCACATGCTGCCCCGGCATGATGAATGTGCGGCCGATGTAGCGGTTCTTGATGAACCCCTCGCGGTAGCGAATGTGAAGCGCGTCGGCGACGCCCGCCGCCATGGGGCGCCCCGTATCGGGAATGGGAATGACGGAATCGATCGGGAGATCGCGCGCGCGGATATGCTCCGCGAGGTACTCCCCCATGCGCACGCGCGCTTTATACACGTTCACTTGATCGAGCGTCGAATCCGGCATGGAGAGGTATACCCACTCGAAGATGCAGGGAGAGAGCGTACCTTCTACGCACTGGCGTGCATGCAATGTTCCGTCGTGGTCGATGAATATCCCTTCTCCCGGCTGTACGTCGCGGAGGAAAGTAAAGCCGAGCGCCTGCATCGCCGTATTTTCCGAAGCGATCATATACTCGACGCCGTCGACCGTTTTCCTCGTGCCAATTTGGAGAGGGCGGATGCCGAAGGGATCGCGAAATGCCACGATGCCCCCGCAGGGATGGCCTCCAATGAGGGCGACGACGGAGTACGCGCCGGTGCATCTGTGCATCACGCGTTGCACCGCTCCAAACACGTTGTCCGGTGTGAGGAGGCGCGGGCATTCCTGTAGGAGGGCGACAGAGAATACGTTGAGGAGCACCTCGGAATCGGATTGCGTGGTGAGGTGGCGGTACTCTTTCTGGAGGAGTTCCTTCCGGAGCGTCTCCGCATTCGTGAGGTTGCCGTTGTGCGCGAGGGCGATGCCGAACGGGGTGTTGACGAAGAACGGTTGTGCCTCAAATTCGCTGTTGCAGCCCGCCGTGGGATACCGGACGTGGCCGATGCCCATGCGCCCCCGAAGCCGCAGGAGCGATTTAATGTGAAACACCTCGCGCACGAGGCCGCTCCCTTTCTTCAAGTGAAATTGCTCATCGTAGGTCATAATTCCCGCCGCGTCCTGCCCGCGGTGCTGGAGGAGCAGGAGCCCGTCGTAGAGGTCCTGGATGACATCGCTCGTGCCGGCAACAGCAATCACCCCGCACATAGAAATTCCCTCCCCCTTGGGGGGAGGGTGAGGGAGAGGGGATCAGATAAGCCTTCCACGGAGAAATGCTACCCTTCGACACACAGAGAGCAAACACATTTCTCGCTTCGCCAGGCAGCACTCACTTGCCCGACGAATTCCGAAGCTGCGTCGATCTGCGTTCGTGCAGCCTGGCTTCGCTCTACTCCCGTTGCCGTTCCTTGGCTCGTACGCAGTTCCGAATGAGGCTAGCGACGGTCATCGGGCCGACGCCGCCCGGGACCGGCGAAATGGCGGAGGCAACCTCTTTCACTGCATCAAAATCAACGTCGCCCACGAGTTTCCCCTCTCCCCTGCTCATCCCAACATCAATCACCACCGCCCCCCGCTTCACCATATCCGCAGTGATCATTCTTGGTTTCCCCACTGCTGCGACAAGAATATCGGCGTCGAGTGTCCGATGTCCGATGTCCGATGTCCTCGAATGGCACATCGTCACAGTGGCATCCCTATTGAGCAGCATCATCCCGAGCGGCTTCCCGACGATATTGCTCCGGCCGACGATGACTGCGTGCTTTTCGGCGATGGGAATCTTGTAGTACTCGAGGAGGGTGATGATCCCGGCGGGGGTGGCGGGCGGGAGGTGCTCGAATTCCTTCCCGAGGAACATTTTCCCGAGGTTGTATGCGGTGAAGCCATCGACGTCCTTCTTCGGGTGGATCGCGCGGTGGACGAGGGGGAGCGCCTGTTGGAGGTGTGGGGGAAGGGGGAGTTGGACGATGATGCCGCTCACGTCCGCATCCGCATTCAATTCTTCGAGGACGACGAGGAGATCATGGAATGGGGTTTCGAATGGGAGTGTCCGGTGGGTGCAGCGGAGACCGACCTTCTCGCAGGCCGCAACCTTCTGTCGGATGTAGGCGGAACTTGCAGCCTCCTCTCCCATCTGTACGATGACGAGGCGGGGGTTGAGCTCGGTAATCCGGGGTTTCAGTGATGTGAGGAGAGCTTCTGCAGGTTCTTTACCTGAGAGCAGTAATGTTGGCATAGGGACATTTTATCTGGCAGGATGCGAAGATGACAGACGAGACGCGAGAACAGGACTGGCCGATTCTCCAGAGTGAGGATCTGACATCCCTCCGGAAAACGCGGGGGGAGCTGGAGGCGTTGCTCGCAACGAGCCAGAGGTGGACAGAACTTATGAAGAATCTCGTCGGAGCCATTCCGCGGGAACGGGGGAGGCGCGAAGTATTCGGGCAGGATCCCCTGGGCAAAGGGTTACTGGCAGGTGTGCCCGCAGGGGAAATCGACGCAGTGCTCGCAGATACAAGTCCCCAAAGGCGTCTGAATGCGCTCATGGAAGCGATCGACAGGAGGATCGCCGAACTTACGCCGGAACCTTCGCCCGGAGAGCCTCCTGCGCGGCCGCCCAAACACGCCGCATAACCATTGCCTTCGGAGCAGAGGTATCGAATATCGCGTGGGGGGCGTTTGAGCAAGCAGCGAGACGCACATAGGCCTTATGCACGTTGACCTGATAATCCGCCACTTCATGGCGATCCGTCGGCCTTTCATCGAAATGCCGGATTGCCGTGAGGAAGGGAGGAAGGAAATACATCGTGAAATCTGGTTGAATAAAACTTTTGTTCAATCCCTGAAGCCAGATCGGATCCAAGCCGGCGGCCTCTCCAAAGGCGAGTGTCGAGAGGATGTAGCGATCGCAGACCACGATTGTTCCTCTCCGGAGGGCCGGTTCAATTATTTCCGCGACATGGAGGGCGCGGTCGGCGCAAAAAAGGAGCTGCAAGTGCTCTGGAGAAAGGCTGTGGCCTGGAGCGAGGCATCGCCGGATCTCTTTTCCAATGGGTCCATCCGTGGGTTCTGCCGTAGGGAGCACGTCGTAACTCTCATCACGCAATCTCTGAGCAAGCGCCTGTGCGTGGAAGGTTTTTCCACACCGATCCGGCCCTTCAAGGGCGATGAAGATACCGCGTTTTTCCATGCAACGCCCCTCACCCTACCTTGCCGGCCGTAGCCTTGGCAAAGGCTGGCCCCCTCCCGCCGTGGGAGGAAAGTATGGTATACTTATCTGTTACAGCAACATCCATGTTTTTCCTTCCGTTCCATCCTCTCTTGCTCCTCCGCGTCCTTGGGATGTTCATCCTGTGGTACGTCTGGGAGGTTCCGTTTGCGATCGTGCGGACGTATGCGGCCTACGCGCGGGCGCTGGGGGAAATATTTTCCATGCGTTTTCTCCTCAAAACCCTTTTCTCCCTCTGGAAGGGGATCGCGGAGGAATATTCCACGAAGAAGGGGATCCACGTTGACCAGCTTCTCGGAACGTTCTGCCTCAACGCCGTTTCCCGCGTCATTGGATGCATCTTCCGACTATTTGCAATGGCGCTGGGCATTTGCGCGCAACTGGCATGCTTCGCCCTGTTCCTCCTGGCGCTCGCCGCATGGATCGCTTACCCAGTCGGCGTGTACTTCGGTGTGCGTTTCCTCCTGCAAACACTCGCGCTCTGATGGCTGCAGTATCCTTCCATCTCGCGGCAACGAAACCGTACATCGGACTTTCCTTCCGGCGTCTCGCCGAAGGGCCGGTGGGATGGCTGCTCTCCGGCGCGCTGTTGTTCCTGCCCCTGCGCCGTTTTCTGGAACTGGACGACATGAATCCTCTGGGGGTTTCCGTCGTGCTTCTGGCGTCGTTCCTCTGCATCATCCATGCATTTCTGCGGACGAAGTGCGAAAGCGACCGCGCACCGCCCTTCACGCGCGCGAATCTTGCGGGAATGCTTTCCGTCTCCATGGTGCGTGCGCTCCGGCGCCGGCGGCATCCCGGCGCGCAGGACATCATCGCGGCGGCTCTGCGATCCCCACGCGCCGGTTTTATTCTCCAGGAGCTTGGAATGACGGCCGCAGACGTGCGGAAGCAGCACCAGAGTTCGCAGGAGCCGTTCGACCGCGTGGCATGGATGCAGGAGGCCGTTGCGGAAGCGGCCGCGCTGGGCGAGGAGCGCGTGGACGGCAACGTTGCGCTCTTGCTTTTTTTCCGAAAAGAACCCCTTTTGCATGCGCTCCTCGACCGGGAGGATATTGCCATGGAAGACGTCGAGCGGGTCGTGCGCTGGGAAATCTTCCATGAACGCTCTCTCCGTCGGGAGCATCCCCTGAGTCCGCGCGGCCTCGTCCGGGCGATAGGGACGATCGGGCGGTCGTGGGTGATGGGCTACACGCACGATCTCGACAGGCTCACCGCGGATATTGCGGAGCACCTGCGGGCGCGCGACGCGTCCGCTGTCGTTCTCCATGCGCCGGAAATCGAGACCATGCAGCGGGTGATTGAGCGCTCGGCGCAGCACAATATCCTTGTTCTCGGGAAGGTGGGGGCCGGGAAGCGCACGCTCGTCGAGAATTTTGCGCGAAAACTGCGCGAGAATGAGCTGGCGGGGAATGCCAAGCTCACGAGGGTGCTCTGGCTTCGGACGGAATCGCTCCTCTCCGGGACGGCAAATCCCGATGCATTCCTTCTCAATGCTCTCGCGCGGGCGCAGAAGGCGGGGCGCTTCATTCTTGTTCTCCCCGACGTCGGGGCGCTCTTTCGCGCGGCGAACGCCAATCTCAAAGCGGTGATCG
>CAZWCH010000036.1:0-8777 GCA_964632925.1 uncultured Candidatus Peribacteria bacterium | reverse complement strand
TTTTTCTGGCAAAATAGAAGGAATGCCCGAAGAATTACAAACAAACCAGGCCCCACAACCCACCGCCCCGGCCCCTCCGAAGAAGTCTCTCCTCGACCTCGACGCTATCCTGGGCCTCCACGAAAAAGCAGATCACGCGCGGGAAAAAGAAAAACTCACGCCGGAAGAGCGCCAGGTTCTCCTCCACTACCAGGAAGGCATCCAAAAGATGCTCGACCTCATAGCGCCAGCGGCCATGGCCGTGCGCACGAAAGACATCGTCCTCAACGATGCGCACGTCCGGACGCTCTACGTCTACAACTGGCCGAACTTCATTCATCCAAACTGGCTTGCGTCTCTCGTGAACTTCGACGCGAAATTCGACATTGCCCAGTTCATCTACCCGGCGGACAACAAGGCCATCATGCGCATGCTCCGGAAAAAGGTGACGGAAATCCGCTCTTCGATCCGCATGTTGGAGCAGCGCGGCATCGTGCGAGACCCTGTGCTGGAAGCCGCTCTCCAGGACGCCGAGGAGCTCCGCGACCTCCTCGCCAGAGGACAGGAAAAGCTCTTCCAGCTCGGCATGTACGTCACGATCTACACGGACACGGAAGAGCAAATGAAAAAGCTCCAGACCGACATCGAATCCAACCTCGGCGGCAAGCTCGTGCTCACCAAGCCGGCCGTCTTCCAAATGGAACACGGGTGGACCAGCACCATCCCCCTCTGTCTCGATGAACTCGAAATCAGCCGCAACATGAACACCTCGCCACTCGCGACGAGCTTCCCCTTTTCCAGCAGCGACTTCGCGGAAGAGAAAGGCATCCTCTACGGCATCAATCGCCACAACGACAGCCTCGTCATCTTCGACCGCTTCGGCCTCCCCAACGCAAACGCGAACATCTTCGCGACATCCGGCGCGGGAAAATCCTTCACGGCGAAAATGGAATTGCTCCGGTACCTCATGACCGGAACGGAGGTCCTCGTCATCGACCCGGAAAACGAATACACCAATCTCTGCGAGGCCGTCGGCGGAACGTTCGTCCCCATCTCCATCCAAAGTTCGGCGCGCATCAATCCGTTCGACCTCCCGAAAGCGGTTCGCGGAGAGGAGGCGTCGCCGGCGGAAGTTCTCCGCGCCGCCATCATCAGCCTCCACGGACTCTTCAAGCTCATGCTGGGAACGCTCACGCCGGCGGAAGAAGGCATTCTCGACAAAGCCATCATCGACACCTACGCGCTCCGCGGCATCACCATGGAGAACGCGCTCCAGGATACGCCGCCTCCCACGCTCCATGATCTCGTCGACGTGCTCCTCACCACGGAGGGAGGGGAAAATATGGCGCGGACACTGCAGAAATACACGACGGGGAGCTTCGCCGGCCTCTTCGACCAACCGACGAATCTGGAACTGAACAGCCACATGGTCGTCTTCCAAATACGCGACCTGGAAGAACAATTGCGGCCAATCGCCATGTACATCGTCCTCAATTTTGTCTGGAATACGGTGCGCTCGGCATTCAAGCAGCGCATCCTCGTGGTAGACGAGGCTTGGAACCTCATGCAGTACGAGGATTCAGCGCGCTTCCTCTACAGCATCATCAAGCGCGCGCGGAAGTACTTCCTCGGCGTGACCACCATTACGCAGGACGTCGATGATTTCGTGGAATCTCCGTACGGCCGCCCCATCATCACAAACTCCGCCGTCCAGATCCTCATGAAACAATCCCCTGCCACAGTCGACAGCCTCCAGAGGCTCTTCTACCTCACGGATGGGGAGAAATACGTCCTGCTCAATTCCGATGTCGGACAAGGCATTCTCTTTGCTGGATTCCGGCACGTTGCCATCCAATTCGTCGCGGGCCCGGAAGAAACCGCCCTCATCACCACCAAACCACAGGACATCGCGGCGCGACAACCGCCCACTCCGCCACCGGAACCCCCTCAACAGGAGGAACCAACGGAACCGCTCCCGCCGCCGGAGGAAACGGTCACGGAACCGCCTCCGCCCGCGGCAGAAGCGCCATCCGACGGCACGACCGTCCAGTGAACGTTCGGCTGGAGCCGCCCCGGCACGGCGAATCCCGCCGCGCGCCGGTGCCCTCCACCGCGCAGACGACCGGCCATGACATTCACATCGATGTCGTCACGCAGCGTGCGCAGCGACCCCTTCACGAGTCCGTCGCGCTCCGAGAGGACAAGGGAAAAGCGCATACCGGGAACGGCATTGACATAATCAATGGCGCCGGAAAGCTCCGAGTAGTCGGCTCCGGTGGAACGAAAATCCCCCTCCGTGACGGCGGAGACCGCCCCGCCGGTTTCCGAAATCGTAATTTTCTCGAGCACTCTCCCCCACAGGCGAAGCGTGCTCGGCCGCACCGTGCGAAAGACGGAACTCACCACCAGCTGGTGCCGCGCGCCGGCGCGCATGAGCGCCGCGGCTGTCCGGCATACCTCTGCCGTCGTGTTGCTGTGGAGAAGACCACCGGTATCGGTATACACCCCCGTAAGAAGGCATGTCGCGCTGTCGCTCTCCAGCGACCACGACCATGCGCACGCCAGCTGAAAAACAATCTCGCATGTGGAGGACGCCTCCGGAACAATGACGTTCGTCGTGCCGAATCCGGCGTTGCTCACATGATGATCGATCACGAGAACGGGAATGTCTCCGCGAAAAAGCGACGGATGCTCCTCGCTGTATCCCGTAAGTTTCGGCTCCGCACAATCCAGAAGCACCACCGCATCGCCCGGTTGCGGGAGGAACGCAGAATGGACGCGCTCCGCGCTTGGAAGGAAACGAAACGTCTCCGGCACGGCGTCGACGCAATGAAAAAACACCGGCGTACCGGCCACGTGCCGCTCGCACAGAAGCCCCATCCCAAGAAGCGCGCCGATGGCGTCCCCATCGGGCGCGTGGTGGCAAATGCAGAGCAGACGCTTCGCCGTGGTGATCAGCGACAGTGCCTGCTGTGCATCATGTGCGCGGATCATAGAAGAAAGATCAGAGGCTATGTCGAATGCGCGCGCACAGCAATACTTCCACGGAGAGTTGATGTTGCTCTGAGAGAAAAATGCATGTGCGCTACACTGCATTGGTGAGTCCACCGTTGCACGTCGTGTTCTGTGGGACGCCGCCCTTCGCCATCCCGGCGCTCGAAGCGCTCGCGGGAGATCCGGCATTCGCGATCGATTGCGTTGTCACGCAACCCGACCGCCCGCAGGGACGGCGACACGCCATCACGCCGCCGCCGGTGAAAATTGCAGCAGAACGGCTAGGGTTAACCGTTTTCCAACCACAGAATATCAACGAAGAATTGTTACCCTATCTCCATTCTCAATTTTCCATTTTCCATTTTCAATTTCTTGTTGTTGTCGCCTACGGCCAGATCCTTTCCCAAGACATTCTCGATCTCCCGCGCGGCGCCTCCGTCAATCTCCACGCATCACTCCTCCCGCGGTGGCGCGGCGCCTCCCCCATCGAACACGCCCTCCTCGCAGGCGATCAGGAAACGGGCGTCACCATCCAGAGCATGACGGAAAAACTCGACGCAGGTCCCATCCTCGCGCAGCGGCGGATTCCCATCGGACCAAAGGACACCGCGACGGATCTCCGCGAACGCCTCGCGCAGCTTGGCGCGCAGCTCCTTCTCCAAACGCTCAAAGCCCCACTCCGCCCATTCCCGCAACCATCGACGGGAATCACCGTCTGCCGCAAGCTCCAGCGGGATTCCAGCCTCATCGATCCCACACAAATGATCGCAGCGGACGTCGACCGCCGCGTGCGCGCGCTCGCGCGGGAACCAGGCGTCCACTGCATAATCAACGGTTTCCCACTGCGCATCCTCCGCACCGCACCAAATCCATCCGCAGGGGCAATCCCGCTCCCCTGCGCGCAGGGTACTACCGTGTATCTCGCGGAAGTGCAGCCTCCCGGAAAAAAGAGCATGACGGGAGAAGCCTGGCTCCGTGGACACCGGAGAACGTGACAACCATACTGGGAATGATGCGCTATTACCGGTGCGTTCTCTGCCTCATGCTCCTCCTCGCATTCTCCTGGAATGCACGCGCGCAGGATTCCGCGGGAGACACGGACGGGGACGGACTCGCCGATGCCGAGGAAGATGCGAATGGAAACGAGATCGTGGACAACGGAGAAACCAACCCTCTCCGCGCCGACACCGATAACGGCGGAGAGGCGGACGGCGCGGAGAGGCGGTGGGGACGGGATCCCCTGGACCCGGAGGACGACCTCACCGCCGATCCGGACGGCGATGGCCTCACGAACGCCCGCGAACGCGCACTCGGCACCGATCCGCGGAAACGCGACACCGACGGCGACGGTCTCACCGACAAGGAGGAAATCAGCAAGCGCACCAATCCGCTGCTGGCCGATACCGATACCGACGGCGTCGACGACGGAAAGGAAGTCGGCCTCGGCACCGATCCGCGCAATCCCGATACCGATACCGACGGCGTCGGCGACGCCGCGGACACTTTCCCGCTCGAAACGGCGTTCAGCAGAGACGCCGACGCCGACGGCGTCCCCGACGAATGGGAAGTGACCAACGCCCTCTCTCCGGCGGAAGCGCGGGATGCCGCGCTCGACAGTGACAGCGATGGCGTCTCAAACGTGCAGGAATTCATCCACAACACCCATCCGCGGATGGCCGACACCGACGGCGACGGCGTCCCCGACGGAGAGGAAATCGCCCAAGGAACGGATCCCGAGGAAAACGCCTGCCTCTTCCATGATGCGGCGGCGGAGCCCCTGCCCGACGCCGCCGGACATTGGGGAGAGCCTTTCATCGCCGGCCTGCGGGAAACCCAGGCATTCGGAACGCGCACGCCCATCGTCGAAGGATATCGGGAACATCCGGAGTCTCTCCCGCTCTTCCTTCCCGACCGCGACATTGCGCGCATCGAACTCCTCAAGATGGCCCTCCTCAGCAGCTGCCGCGAACCGGAAGACGGAGACGTCCCCATCTCATTCGATGATTTTCCGCTCTCCGAGCGTCCGAGGGAATCCGCAAACCGGCGCGCCCAGCGCCGCCTTGTCATCGCAGCCGTGCGGCAAGGCATCATCGAAGGATATCCCGACGGCACGTTCCGACCCGCTGCCCCCATCAATCGCGCGGAGGCACTGAAAATTCTCCTCCTCACTGCGAACGCGGACCGCGTTCTTGCGGAAATCGGCCCTGTCAACCCTCCACTGCAAACGTTTTCCGATGTCCCGCCCCATGCGTGGTTCTCAAAGCACATCGCGAATGGTCTGACGCTCGGGCTCCTGGAAGGATACCCCGACGGCACCTTCCGGCCGGCACAGCCGATCACGCGGGCGGAGGCGGCGAAGCTCGTCTATCTCCTCATGATCAGTAACCCCGGCGTGAATGGGTACATCGTCCTCCCTACACGTGACTCTTCATCTCCTGAAACGCCTGGATGAACTGATCGAGATCCTCGACGTCGAACATGATCGTCGTCTTCTGACCGCCGCGGGACTTCTCCGAAATTTTGAAGAACTTCCCGTTCGAGGACTGCTTAAGATCAACGTAGAACGTCCGCTGCCGCGCATGGATCGTTATAGAGTGTACGTCATCCGCGAACTGCCGTCCCCCTTGTTGTGGAACACGGACACTCGCGACAGGAGCACTGTCATCAGAACCATGCGGGCCCTGGAGATCAGACATGGGATCGAACATAAAGAGAAAGGGTAAAAGAGAGTAAAAGCTCGCTCCCTTCGCCACTCCCCTCACAGCAAACGCTGATCGGTATCGTGTGTACGAGAGCATGGCCAGTGTAGCGGAATGGCTCCCTCCTGCAATGCCTCTAATCGACCTTGGGGAAGAGAATTTTCGGCTCCCCTACCCTCTTCCAGTCTTTACACCCTCCCCACTGCTTGTAGGCCAGCTTGATCGTGAACGTTTTGTGGAGCATATCGTCCGCATAGGGTACTCCAAGCTGCTTACTCATCTTCTGCGCCGTCTCCGGAATGAAGGGGAGGAGCATCAGTGACCCGTGACGGAGAGCCTCAGCAAACGCGGAAAGGATGTCGCGACGCTCATCGCCTCTGAGCGTCCATGGCTGTCGCTGCTGCATCTCGACGTTACACCGCTCGATCAACCCCATAACATCCGTCGCGATCGCAGCCTGAATCTCCCATGCGTCCATGTGCGCCGAGAAGGAGACCCACCGCTGGCACAAGGCCGCACCGAAGTCCGTATTCGGAATCATCGCCGAGAGCGATCCACCATCCTTTGTCAGAAGAACAAGTACACGGTTGAGCAAATTCCCAAGTTGGTTCCCGAGCTTCGCTTGGTACAGTTCTCCAAACCTCTTCCAGGAAAAATCCCCGTCATTCCCAACAGGAATTTCATGCAGAAGGTAAAACCGGAGGGCATCGACGCCGTACTTCCCGATCACCTTCGCCGGATCCACCACATTGCCGATGCTCTTGCTCATTTTCTGCCCATCGCTCGTGATAAACCCGTGAATGAGGAGACGGTGCGGCGGCGGCACGGGAATGCCGGAATGCTTCAGCATCGCCGGCCAGATGAGCGCATGGAACCGCGCGATATCTTTCCCGATCACATGCGTGACATCTGCGCCCTCCCACCATTCCCGTTCTTCACGATCCGTGAAATATCCCAGTCCCGAGATGTAATTGGTGAGCGCATCGCACCACACGTACATCGTTTGCCCTTCGTCATCAGGAACGGGAATACCCCACGAAAGGCTGCTTTTCGGGCGCGAAAACGAAACGTCTTCCAGGCCACGGTCAATCAACGACAATGTCTCCGGAGACCTGGAAGACGGCACAATATGGTAGCCCTTCTCGGATGTAAGAAGCTCCCGTAACCATTCCCCTTCCCTCTGGAGAAGGAAAAACCAGTTCTCTTCACTCACCTCCTCCGGAGACTTCCCGTGATCGGGGCACGTTCCGTCAACGAGGTCCTTCTTCGTCACAAACCGCTCGCAGCCGCTGCAGTAGAGTCCTCTGTACGTGCGCTTTTCCAGCGCACCCCCCTTCTGCAGGCGCTTCCAGAGCGCCTGTGCCGTTGGCCAGTGCGCCACCCGATCGCTGGTGCGGATAAAATGATCGTAGGAAATACCGAGCCGGTCGTAGAGCGACCGGAAGAGCGGGACATTGCGATCAACGAGCTCCCGTGGGCTGAGCTTTTCTCTGTCGGCAGTCTGCTGAATCTTCACCCCATGCTCGTCGGTACCGATCTGGAACCGCACCGGATCGCCCTGGAGCCTCCACCACCGCGCTATGCAGTCCGCAAGCACCTTCTCCAAGACATGCCCCAGGTGGGGAGGGGCATTGGGATAATCGATCGCTGTGGTGATGGTACGCCGCACCGCCCAAGCTTACTCCCCCTCCTACAAACCAAACATTTTCTTGAGAATGGAATCTGCGCCATCCGCCCACAACGTCATCATAATCCCGTTCGCGGAGAGCGCGAGAAATACCCCGATAAGGGCGATGATCGCCGTCTTCTTCGCGGCGGTGACCTTGTCTTCCTGCCCCTGCGAGGTGACGATCCGGATGCACGCGTAGATGAACACGCACACCCCGATGCCCGCTGCCAACCCCGTCACAAATGTAGCCACTATCCGGAGAGCGCTGGAGACATCGCCGGCCCCGCCGAGATTCTTCAGCAAGCCGGGAACGGCGCCGTACGCGGAACCGTATTGATTCAGTGCGGTACCGGCACCGGCGGCGATGGCATGCGGCACGATGTTCATACACCGAACACGGAAAGAACAGCCCGCACGAGCGTCCGCGCCACGTTCACCACCAGCGCTCCAGCAATCGCCCACATGATCACCTTCTTCGCGCGGGTGAACTCCTCCGGCTGGCCGTGCCCCAGGAGCATGCGGATTCCTGCGAAAATAATGGCAATAATGAACAAGACGTTCATCGCGTTCACGAGGAATGTCACCGCCTTCTGGATGACCGTCATTTCCGTCGCACCGACAGTCAGCGGCTCCTTCGCCACAAATCCCACGAACACCTGTGAAAGAATGGCGCCGAAGAGTCCGATAAGCGCATAGATGATCGCCCACTTCGCCTGAGCGGTCTTGGAATCGTCGCCCATGCTGATGAGCATGAGTATGCCGCCCCACACGATGAAGAGGACAGAGAGCCCCGCCACGATGTTGAGGAGCAGCTTGGCGGTCTGCGGAAGGACGGTTGCCGTCACCACGTTGGGGCCGCCGCCGGCGCAAAGCGCCGGGTCCAATCCTTCACACAACCCAGCGCCCAAGACCAAGGGGGAGAGGAGAGGGACGCACGCGAGCGCGAGGCCGCAAATGACGGAAATACGCCTCATGACACCCGGTACGCGGAAGGATTGATCGTCCAGAGAATCGCCCCCGCCATGATGAGCAAGAGCAACCCCGCGATCGCCCACGTGATGTGTTCCTTCGCGGCGGAACGGAGCCCCGGATTCCCGCCGGAATTCATAATTTCGATGCCGCCGATGACGATGCGCAGAAGCGCCAGGCCGACGCCGATACCGAAGAGCCATGGCATGACCCCTTGGAGATAACTCTGAATAATCCCCACCCCGCTGCCAGCCGGAATATTCGTCATCCCTCCTATGGGTTCCAGAAGAGGAGCCTGCGCGTATGCCGAAGAGATCAGAAAATCCATCAAGCGGATGCAGCATACAATAAGGGGCGACATGCTGCACGTCGTTGCAGAGCAATGTACAACGTCATAGGATACATCATGCGCGCGGATGTAGCTCAGTTGGCTAGAGCGTCGCCTTGCCAAGGCGAAGGTCGCGGGT
>CAZWCH010000035.1:0-8798 GCA_964632925.1 uncultured Candidatus Peribacteria bacterium | reverse complement strand
GGAAGCAGGGGATCCGGCGCATCGTTGTTCCCGCGGTGAATGGCCCGGAAGCCGCCCTCATCCCCGGCATCGACGTTGTCGCCGCCGAAAACATCACGGAACTCCTCGCCATCCTCGGCGGTGAAAAACCGGCTCCTGAAATCCCACCACCCGCCAGCAGCCCCGCAAGACAAGCGGATATGGATTTTGCCGATATCCGCGGACAGCAGCACGCCAAGCGGGCACTCGAGATCGCGGCGGCGGGCGGACACAACGTCCTCATGAGCGGCGCTCCGGGGGCGGGGAAAACGCTCCTTGCCCGCGCGCTCCGCAGCATCCTCCCTCCTCTTACGCAGGAAGAATCGATCGAGGTGACGCAGGTGTATTCCATTGCCAATCGCCTCCCTTCCGACACTCCTCTCCTCACCGAACGCCCCTTCCGCATCGTCCACCACACTGCGAGCGGCGTTTCCATTGTTGGCGGCGGACAAATGCCGGGACCGGGGGAAATCAGCCTCGCTCACCGCGGCGTCCTCTTCCTCGACGAACTCGCGGAATTCCCTCCGCACGTCCTCGAAGTGTTGCGCCAGCCACTCGAAGACCGGCGCATCACCATCACCCGCGCACAGGGATCGTTCACCTTCCCCGCCGATTTTCTCCTCGTCGCGGCGATGAACCCGCCGCAGTACGCAACGGGAAATCCAGAGCGGACGCGCCGCCGCGTCAGCACCCCCCTTCTCGACCGCATCGATCTCCGCATCGACGTCCTCCCCGTACCCGTCGACGAACTCCAAAAACGAGGAACGGGCGAGACATCCGCAACAATTCTTGCACGGATCGTCACCGCCCGTGAGCGGCAATGCTCCCGCTTCCGCGAGCGCGGAATCCGCACGAACAAGGAAATGGGTGTCCGCGACCTCGAGAAATTTTGCCCCCTCGACGCTCCATCCGAACAGCTCCTGCGCCAGGCCGCGGAGCGCATGAACCTCTCCGCCCGCGGCTACCACCGCACCATCAAGGTTGCACGGACGATCGCGGATCTCGCAGGCCGCGATTCCATCTCATCCTCGCATATCGCCGAAGCACTCCAATATCGGCAGAGCACGGGGGTAGAGTAGATCCAATGCACTTCGCCGATGCCCTCACCCAGCGCATTCGGGACACTTCCCCTCTCTCCGTCGGCGTCGACCCCGTGATGGAACATCTTCCCGAAGGAATCCCGAAGACCATCGCCGGTGCCAGCGCTTTCTGCCGCGGCATCATCGATGCCGTTGCCGATATCGCCGCATGCGCGAAGCTGCAGCTCGCGTGTTACGAAGCACTCCGCGGAGAAGGAATGCGGCTCTTCTGGGAAATGGCGGCCTACGCGAAAGAACACGGACTCATCGTCATCGCCGACGGCAAACGTTGCGACATCGGCTCCACCGCAGAACTCTACGCGGAAGCGTACCTGGGAAGCGGAAGTCTCGTCGACGCGCTCACGGTGAATCCCTACCTCGGCGGAGATAGCCTCCAACCATTCATCGAGCGCTGCGCGCGGAACGACAAAGGAATTTTTGTCCTCGTGAAGACGAGCAACCACGGTTCCGGCGATCTTCAGGATCTCAACGTAGCGACGATTCCGGAATCGTCGCTACGGGGAACAAAACTCCATGAACATATCGGACAACTTGTCCAGAATTGGGGCATCTCCCATCTCGGACAGAAGTCCGATCTCTCCTGCATCGGTGCGGTCGTCGGCGCCACGTATCCGGAGGAACTGAAATATCTTCGCTCTCTTATGCCCAATATCCCTTTCCTCATTCCGGGCATTGGCGCGCAGGGCGGGACAATCGATGATGTGCACCATGGATTCCTCACGAAGGGTGCCGGAGCCATTGTTCACACAACCCGCAGTGTCACCTATGCATCACATGGAAAAAATTGGCGAGAAGAAGCGCGGATCCGGGCAAAGGAAATTACTCATCATCTCACCTCCCACTGTGTGCCGGCCGCGAGCGGTGCAGGCGTATCCACCCAATTGTAGTGGCCGACGCCGTCGGACCAGCGGAGAGCGCCGCTCTCCCCGATGTCGCCCGGCGCACGGAGGGAAATGCGCAGCGAATGCGCGCCGGCGCCGACGGCCTGCACATCCGCCCGGAGCCGGAAAATGACGGGGCCGTCCGCGACACCCCCGACGTCCCCCTCAATAATCGGACAGGAGACGATGGCATCGTGACTGTTCCGGAAGCATTCGATCGCCCCCGCGGCGTCGCGTTCCAGCCGCCATCGGGACGCCGCAACTCCCTCCTCTTCCTCAACGACGAACTGGAACTCCTCGATGGAAAGCCGTGCCCCCGGAAGAACCTCTCCGCTTACGGCAAACGCCCCGACAGTCTGTCCTGCTCCCCTCTCAAGAACGCCGGAATCTCCAAGAACATTGCGGACACCGGTGATCCGCGCCTGGACGGTCTGATGGACGGGGAATGTCTGCTCCGCAGGCATCATCTCCCACGACACACCTGCCGCAGGATTCTGGAGTATGAGGGAAATGCGCTGGACCCGGAGGAGTTCCCCGGGAATTCCGCCCATTCCCCGCATTGCGAGTTCTGCCACGAAGAAGAACGACTGTTCCGCCCCGGAAGAGAGGCGCGGAGCGTGGGAAACGTCGAATTCGAGAATCCAGTTCCGGCGTTCCTCGGTATCATTGGTATCAACACGAAGCGATCCGAGCTCGTTCCCCGCGGCATCGAGCACGTAAACTCCCTTCAACGAAGTTACCTTGCGGTCGAGCCGAAGATGCACACGACGGACAACGGCATCGTCTTGCGGATTCAAGAATGTGCCTCGCGCAATGGGCAGAGAGATTTCTCCGAGGAGGAGGTGGTGACTCACGACCGGCGGTTGCATCAATGCGATGTCGGACGACATCGACGAGGATATCGGCACTGAAGATATCCCACCTCCCTCTTGCGTCTCCTCTCCCTCTCCTCGTTCCCGCCGAAGATACCCGACAAGTTCCCCCTCGTACTCCGTACGGAATGCGGAGGCCAGGCGCGCCATCTGCCCACGGGTGAGGAATGCCTCGAGAGGAAGATCGGAGAAGAGAAAAGTTCCGTGTTCTTTGCCTGCCCGTACGTAGGGGGAAAACCACTCATCGCGTGCCGCGGCCGTCAGAGGATATTCGTAGATTTTCACGAGCATCTTCAATGCTTCCGCATAATTCACCGGGTTCTCTGGACGAAAAAGGCCGTCGGGGTATCCGGCGATCATGCCCCGCTCCTTCCCGAAACAGACGAACGGACTGAACCAATCCCCCCGCCCGACATCGGGGAAGCACCGCTCCGAACGGGAGGAGAGTTCCTTCACGCGCGGGGAACTCTTGAGGACAATCTTCAGAAATTCCGCGCGGTTGAGTGTATCTCCCGGGCGGAACGTCCCGTCGCCGTACCCTTCCACCGCACCGAACGACGTGAGAAAACCGATACCGGCCGCCTCCTCCGTGGAAAACGGCGCATCGGCATACTGCGAAGACCGATCGGCGTCCACAAGCACGCTCGCAGGGAACGAATGCAAGAGCCGGCGTGCAAGGAAGGATGCCGCGCTCGCCGCCACCACGAGCACGAGTGCCAGCACACCAACACCCGTTCGATGCCGCCATTGCATGGAATGTATGCTAGCACAGTGGATATCATTCGCTGTCCCATCGATCAGCAAGTACTCCGGAAAGACGGAACGGCGCTCCGCTGCCCCCGCAACCACCGCTACAGCATCGAGAACGGCATTCCGCTCCCCCCCACGCCGACGATCACCACAGAAGAGGAACGCACACGGCAGACGAAGCAGGCCTTCTATGAAACTCATACGTTCCCCGGCTACGACGGCATCGACAATCCCGGTATCCTCATGGATAAGGCGCGGAAGAGCGCCTTCGGGCTCTGGGTCGACCAGGCAATACCCCCAATGGCAACCGTGCTCGAAGTCGGCTGCGGCACGGGACAGATGACGAACTTCCTCGGACTCGTCCAAACACGCACGGTGATCGGCGTCGACATGAGCCTGCCGTCTCTAAAACTGGGACATGGATTCAAAGAGCGTTTCGGCCTCCAGAATGTCTCTTTCGCTCGGGGAAACATCTTCACCATGCCGATTGCAGAAAATTCCATCGACGTCCTCATCTGCTCCGGCGTCCTCCACCACACGCCAGATCCAAAGGGAGGATTCCAAAATCTGCTCAGGCTTCTGAAGCCGGGAGGGCGCATCCTCATCGGCCTCTACAATACGTACGCGCGGATACCTCTCGGACTCCGCAAAGCCTTCTTCACAATCACAAAAGAATCCTGCCGCTTTCTCGACGCCCACATGCGCCGCCGCGACATCGACCGGAGCAAGAAGGAAATCTGGTTCGCGGACCAATATCGCAACCCCCACGAATCCTGGCACTCGGTAGATGAGGTCCTTCGCTGGTTCGATGAATCCGGCGTGCAGTTCCTCAGCGCCGTGCCGTCCATCAGTAAAAACGTCCCGGGAGAAGAATCAGGATTGCGTCTTTTTGAAGAGCACCCCCGTGGTTCCCGCTGCGAGCATGTCCTCCGACAACTCGCCTGGATGTTCACGATCGGACGGGAGGGGGGATTGTTTGTCATAGTTGGAAAGAAACAATAAGGCAGTAGTGCGGAATGGGGTGGCGCGAGACGCAGACCGACGCGGTTCGGATTCGTCGGGCAAGCGAGAGCCACCCCATTCTGCAGAAGCCAGCAAGAGCCGAAGAAATTCTTAAGAAATGATATAGTTTCTACGATGGATTCCAGAGCCAAAAACACTCTCGTTAATCTTTCTCTCCTCCTCGGAAGCTCTCTGCTCTTCTTCGGCAGCATCGAGGGTGCGCTCCGCGTAACGGGTATCGTCAGCGTCAAACCCAACCCTCCGAACATCTATCAGAAGAGTCCCATTCCGGACGTTAGCTACGAACTCAAACCGAACATTGCCCTGCGCGCGTACCGTTCCACGGTCACGACGAACAGTCTCGGCTTCCGATCCCGAGAAACAGACCCGGCAAGACATCTCATTGCCGTCCTCGGTGATTCCATCGCGTTCGGGTACGGAGTGGAGGATAACGAAACGATACCGTCCCGCCTCCAGTCCCTCCTGCCGGACATCGCCTTCCTCAACGCCGGCGTCCCCGGCTACAACATCATCCAACAGCGCGCCATGTACCGGGAGAAAATCAGGAAACTCCGCCCATCGGCACTGCTCCTCCTCTTCCACTGGAACGACGTGGAAGAGGCGAATATGGGCAGCGCGGCACTCGATGAAGAAGGCATCCTCCGCCCGCAAGGATGGACACCGGCGGAAGAAACATGCTCCCCGATCGCGACGGGCTTCCTCCGCCTGCTCCACGGCGCATGTTGGCTCGACCGACACAGCGCCTTCTACTCCGCGGCAAAAAAGTACCTGAATGCGCGCCAGGCGCAACGCGACCTCAAAGAACAGGAACGCGCCGCGCGTTCCGATCCCTTCGCGGAGAACATCCGCTCTGAGAGCCTCCGGCGCTACGCAGCGGAACTGCATGCGCTGCGCCAGCTCCTCCCGCGCGATCTCCCCCGCCTCTTCATCATCTGGCCCGAACGCCACCTGCATCTCATCGCACGCCCCGCGCTGAAAGATATCGTCCGCAGAGAGGGATTTCACATACTCGATCTGTACGAAGTTTTTGGCAATAATCCGCAAACGCTCTCCTGGGACAGCGTCCATCCGCATCCGGACACCAACGCGGAGGCTGCCGAGGTCATCGCTGCGGCCCTCGAGCATTACGGCCTCCTCCCATGACCGGACAGGACGGCACTACGCAGAACGAACGATGGCGCGGATAGCATCGCAGACATAGTGAATCTGCTCTGCGGTGAGGGCCAGACCGGAGGGGAGATATAACCCGCGCGCGGCAATGCGCTCGCTCACGGGAAACGGCCCCTGGGAACGGACGAGGTGACGGACAACCGGCTGCTGCGCGGAAGAGAAGAAGAAATCGCGGGTATCAACGTCGCGTTCCCGCAGTGCCTCGCGGAACGCGTCGCGCGAGAGGGAAAATCGGTCATCGAGGAGCACGGCATACATCCAATGGACATTCTCCACCCACGCTTTTGTCGTCGGCAGGCGCAAGCCAGGAATCTCCCGGAGTTGCCGCGCATACTCGTCCGCCATCCACCGCTTCTTCGCGAGGAATTCACTGATGTGCGCGAGTTGTCCGCAGCCAAGCGCCGCCTGGAGGTTCGTCATGCGGTAATTGAACCCGAGTTCCTCGTGCCAGAAACGCCGGGCGGGGGAATGCGCGAGATCCTTGAGGCGGCGGACGTGCGCGGCGAGCGCGTCGTCGTCCGTCACGACCATTCCACCCTCCCCCGTCGTAATGATTTTATTCCCGTAAAAACTGAAGGCATTGATGTGCCCCAGCGCGCCGCACAGGCGCCCCCGATACCGAGCTCCGTGCGCTTCGGCGGCATCTTCGACAACGGAGAGATGATGGCGCCGCGCAAGTTCCAGGATGGGATCCATGTCGGCGGGATGACCGTATATGTGTACCGGCATGATGGCTTTCGTTCGCGGCGTTATTTTCTCTCCAATGCCTTCGACGGCAATGGTGTACGTGTCCGGTTCCGCGTCGACGAACACGGGCATCGCTCCCGTATAGAGCACGGCAAACACCGACGCGATCATCGTAAAATCCGGCACGATGACCTCGTCCCCCGGCCCGATGCCGAGGGCGACGAGGGAGAGATGCAGAGCGGTCGTTCCGCTCGTGGCGGTAATGGCGTGTCGTACGCCGAGAAACTCCGCGAATTCCCGCTCAAATCGTTCGATGAAAGGGCCGGCGGAGGAAACCCACCCCGAGTCCAACGCCTCTCGGACGTACTGTTTCGCCTCCGGCGTGATCACAGGCTCATTAACCGGGACTCTCATAGCTTTCAGCTTTCAGCTTTCAGCTTTCAGAAGCAATACATTTTTACCCGACACCTGAAAGCTGACACCTGATACCTACTCTGAAGTACCCAAATTCGGTCGGAACACCTTTCCGGCAACATCTCCCAGGAACGGCCCCTGCTTTACCTCCACCATGCGGCAAGATTCCAGGATTTCGAAAGAATGCCCACCAGCAAGGAGGAGGATGGCATCGCCGGGCCCGAGGATCGCCTCCCCGAGCACGGCCCACGCATCGTCATACACGATCGCACGAACGCGCCCCTCCGCAACGGAAAGGAATTCCGGCGTTCCCTGGACGCGCACGTCGCGCAATGGATGGCTGTGCGGCCGCACGATGTAACCCGCCGGACGCTCCATCACCCCGACCTGGAATGGGGACTCCGGTGGCGTAAGAAATTGCGCTCCGTCGACGGAGACGTCGCGTGGAATGATAAGAGCATAAAGCGTGCCATTCTTTTCGATGGAGCGTACCACCTTGCCCCTCACCCTACCCTCTCCCGCCCGTTCGACAAGCTCGGGGCGCCCTGAGTCGAATCGAATGGGCGCGGGGAGATGGAACTGCAGACTCTCGATACCGAGATGAGAATCCTCTCCATACGCGCTTCCCAGGAATACTGCTTCACTCGCTCTTGCGCATGCTCTGCCATTTGTCGCGCTTCCTCCGGATGATCGAGAACCCAGGCGATGCCGTCCGCAAGCTCCCGCGGATCTCCCGGCGCGCAGGGGCGCGCAACGGAGGCATCCACGACATCGCGGAGCGGTGGGAGATCCGCGCAAACGATCGGGCGGGCAGCCGCCATGTACTCGAAGAGCTTGAGCGGCGATGTGTCGCGGAGAAAATAGGAATGACCGGATTTTGGCGAGGGATAGACGAGAATATCACAGGCGGAGAGCGCATCCGCGACAGCCGTGAAGGGGATGACCCCCTCCAGCCGTGCGTCGTCTTCCGTGAGTCCGCGCGCGCGCGCCTCGCTAATATATTTATCGCGCAGCGTGTTCGGTCCCCCCACGATCCACCCGAACACTCTCCGCTGCGCGCGCAGCAGAGCGATGGCCGCGATGAATACGCGCACGCCCTTCTCCAGAACCTCGCTGGTCACCAGTGAACCGACGTAGCCGATGACGGGACGGTCCGGCGGAAGGAGCCACCGCGCCTTCGCTTCCCCCCTGCACGACGGCGCGCGGAAGCGCGCAATATCCACCCCATCCCCTTCCACGAGCACGCGTTCCGCATCAAGTCCCCAGGAAAGGAGCGTAGAGCGCATGGGACGCGTCAGGCAAACAACGACGGCGCAGCGGCGACACCGAGCAAGGAACTTCCGTCGCGCCACGCGCGGAAGCGTGTGGAGCTCGAGAACGACTGGAATGCTCGTTGCGAGGAGCGGCGGGAGCACGTGCGGCGACCGCGCGTAAAAAAGATCGGCACGATGCGATGGGAGAAATGTGGAGAGGGCGCGCCGGAAAGAGCGCATGGCGATGATGAAAGCGAGCTTCCCCGGTACCCAGCGCGAACTCAGCGCATTGAAATTTGGGAGCCTGATAACAGGGAAGGCCGCTGACGGCACGCCGTAGTATGCGAGCGGATCCTCCGCGACAGGATTGCCGATGGTTGGCGTGAGAAGGGTGACGGAATGGCCGAGCCGGCAGAGCGCCTGGCACACGCTCGCAACCTGGAGTCCGTGGGCTTTCTCCGTCGGAAAGCGCGTATTGGTGACATACGTGATGCGCACAAACGACAGTCTAGCATTGCTATTTGACAAGAAAAATAGAATAATGTGAAGCACTCTTTGGCTCCACACATCATCGCCTTCGGCTACCACGATCGGGAATCTTCACGTCATTGGAGTGTCTGCAACGCTCTC
>CAZWCH010000034.1:8202-9358 GCA_964632925.1 uncultured Candidatus Peribacteria bacterium | reverse complement strand
AGAAGGGGGCCGTACGGCAATTTCTGGCCAAAACGACGGGATATTCGCGCGCGCAGGTGGAGAGACATATTGCGACATGCAGAGCGAGCGCCCTTATGGAGGGCGTTGTCAGTGACGCGGTGCGCATGGGGTGGATGGGACGACGCTCCGTCGTTTCCGCGGTGCTCATGACGATGGTGCTCGTCGCCGTTCCATCGGCGTCTCTGCTTTTCTGGAAAGCGCAATCTGTTCCGCAGGAAACGGAGCTGCGCCCGGCGACGGACGCTGGTAATCGCATGGAAGAAGCCGCCGAAAGTCCGCGCGCGGGAACGACATCGCGTGAAGAGCTCCGTTCCATGCGGCGTCGGAAAGACGATCGGCGTATTGCCCGCATGGGCATTGGCGGGCAGTCGCATCTGGCTGACATGGAAAGTCCGGATAGCGCCGTGGACGCGGCTTCTCCGGTTCGAGGATCACGACTGGTCGCGGGGCTGGAACGCCTGTGGGATGCCATTGGTCCTGCGGAAGAAGGCCAGGTGCTCATATTCCGCAAGGGGGCGCCGGTATGGGAATACATGCGGACGCCGCCGACGGTGGTGCGCGTACAGCGGGGCGGGGGCGGGGGCGGGCGTGGGGGTGGAGGTGGGCAGCAGGATACGAGTGGCAGTGATGGGAGGCTGGAGCGCCACGATCACCAAACAGCGGATAATGGGGGGCAGATCGATGTCAACGGAGCGACAGCAGGAACGCTGGCCTCTGGACGAGGTGGAACGAGTTTCAATACGTACGCGACGGGTGATCTCCTTGTAGGAAAAGCGGACGGCACGCTGGAGAAGGTGGCCATTGGGAGCGATGGTCAGGTGCTCGGCGTCGCGAACGGGACAGCGCGATGGGGAAGTGCCGGTGCGGGGGATCTCACCTTCGCTACTGCGAAGACGTATTTCGTCGATGACAGTGGCGACACAATGACCGGGGGGCTTCTCATTCAGAATGGAGGAGCTCCGGGAAGCATCGATGCATCAATCCTTCTCGAAATCGTCGGCACTGCCTCCGGCCGCAGCATCCACGCCCAGGATGCCCTCACTTCCAGTGGCGTTCTCATCGTCGATGGGAGCCCGAAGTTCAAGGGCGACCTCACGATCAACGCGGACCAGACGAACGCGAACACCGTCCTCAC
>CAZWCH010000034.1:3098-8102 GCA_964632925.1 uncultured Candidatus Peribacteria bacterium | reverse complement strand
CCAACGGCGCCGCCGCCGCCGCCGACGCCGGCGTCCAGCTCGAGGTCGTCGGCACCGCCTCCGGCGACCACCTCCACGCAGCGAGACTCCTCACCGCCTCCGGGACCGTCCGCGTCTCCTCCGGCGCCACCCTCAACGAAGACCTCGATGCGAACGACGTCGGCCTCGTCTTCGGCTCGGACACCCTCAGCGAGTCCCTCTCCTGGGTGAACCTCGCCGACCGCTTCGAATTCAGTGACGACCTCCATGTCACGGGCGTCCTCGCCGCCTCCGGCGCCCTCGTCATCGGGGGGGCGGGAACCGTCAAGGGCGACCTCACGATCAACGCGGACCAGACGAACGCGAACACCGTCCTCACCTTCGGCTCCGACACGACGAACGAAACCCTCACCTTCCTCAATGCCCAGGACCGCTTCGGCTTCAGCGACGATCTCAGCGTCTTCGGCAACCTCTCGGGCTCAACCCTCAACGTGGACGGCGCCACCGGCCTCTACGGATCCCTCACCGTCTCCGGCGCCGTCACCCTCAAGTCCACGCTCAAACTCAACGGCGTCACCTACACCTTTCCGACCAGTGACGGCTCCGCCTCCGGCAAAGTCCTCAAGACGAACGCCGCGGGACAGCTCAGCTGGTCCGCGGACGCGAACGACGGCGGCTCCGGCATCACCTACGCCGCCGCTCAAACCTACTTCCTCAACGATTCCGGCGGCTCCCTCACCGGCGCCCTCCTCATCCAGACCAGAGCCAACGGCGCCGCCGCCGCCGCCGACGCCGGCGTCCAGCTCGAGGTCGTCGGCACGATGTCCGGCTCTATTCTCTATGCGTCCAGCGGCATTAATTCCTCCGGTGCCGTCATCATCAAAACGCCGATTACCACGTCTACAACTCTCGGAGGGACGGGAGCCCTCGTTGTCATGCAGCGCATCGAACTCGGCACAGGCGCGTACATTTCCGCATCGGGGGCGGCTATTCTCGCGCTCGATAGTTCCGTGCAGGGCGATACGGCTCCGGGCCCGAGCAATACCCCCCACATCGTCTTCGGGTACAAGGGGAACTTCGACACGAATCTCTACCGGATGACCGGGAGCGTGCTCCGGACGGATGATGCGTTCAGCATCGGCGGGGACATCGCGGTGAACGAGAGTATTACAACACTGGAATCCTCCAATATCCCAGCCGGATCGATCGTGATCGGTAATGGCATTCTCTGTGTCGATGATGGCGGGAATAACTGCGACGATTCCGCGAGGACGGCCGGGACGGTGTACTCTGAGCAGGTCGCGGTGACCCCCCTCGACCTCGCGGAAAACTATCCGACGAAGGACGCGACGCTTGCTGCGGGAGAAGTTGTGGTTCTCGACCCGTTGCTGCCGTTCTTCGTGAAGCGCGCGGAAGGGGGATCGCATGGGACCGTCATTGGTGTGGTTTCCACGGCGCCCGGCGTCATTCTCGGAGGATTTGATGAGGGGAGATTTGCCAACGAGAGGCAGGTGCCCATTGCTCTGGCGGGACGCGTTCCTGTTCGCGTCCATGCGGAAGGCGGTTCCATCGCAATTGGCGATCCTCTCACTCTCTCGTCCGTTGCGGGCATGGCGAAGCGCAGCGGAGATGCTGACCAACTCATTGGCGTGGCCCTCGAAGCATTCACCGGCGCAACGGAGGGGACGATCGACATGTTCGTCCAGCTCGGAGAAAGGCGGCGGATGGAGGAGATATCGGGTCTGGCGGTCCTTTCTCCGGGCGCGGGAGACAGCCGCATGGGGGATATGGCAGGATTCCTGGATGCCGTCGTTGCCGAAAAGGACATAGACCGGCGCATTGCGGCGGAGATCCAGGCGCAGCTTGCAGCGATGAATATCGGCGCGCAGATGGAGGACGCGCTCCTCGGACGGGTCCAAACGACGAGCGTACAGGGGGAACAGGGAACGCAGGAAGTCATCGGCGCCCCCGGCGCATTCATCGTGGGGAAGGATCTTTCCATAGCGGACACGACGTACCTTCGTGGCGAACTCCGTGTGGAGGGCGCAACGAGGCTTGGCGGTCCCCTGTTTCTCGCGGAGCCGCTCCTTCTCACGGGGGGCATGCGTGCAGGGGGGACGATCACTGCGGGCGATGCGGAGATCGAACGGACGCTGGCCGTCCTCGGCGATGCGCGGGTGTCCGGCGATCTCCACCTCGAAGGGGCGCTCCGTGCGCGTGATCTCTTCATTCCGGGAACCATTCGCATCGATGGCGGCGCGGAGGTCGGCGGCACGCTCCAGGCAGAGAGGATCATCGCCGGCAGCGGATCGCAGATTCAGGGAACCCTCATTCTCACGGGCGATCTCCTCGTCGGCGGCCGGTCGCTCATCCTCGGGAGCGGGAGCACGCTCACGGCGCAGGACATCATCGTTGCACATGCGCTCGTCATTCTCGGCGACATCACCGTCGAAGGACTCGCGACGTTCGCGAAAGACGTCGATATCCGCGGGGAACTCCGCGTGAGCAGCAGACAGGCGGGATATGCGATCGTTCCTCGCGGAGGGACGGGAACCATCATCCGATTCGGCACGGGGATGACGTCGCTTCCCATCGTGACCGCATCTCCCGATGTGCCGGTTCTCTACGCCGTTTCCCGCGCGACGCAATCCGGATTCATCATCCGCCTCGCCGGTCCCGCGCCGGAGCCGGTGATGTTCTCATGGCTCGCTCTCCTCACACAGGAACCGACGACGGCGATGGAGGATGTGGTGGGTACGGCGGTGCCCCGTACCGGAGTGCAAAGCACGACTGGTACTGGGGTTGGTATTGTTGGTGTGGACGGAGAGGATGAAAAGGAAATACTACAAATCGTTGAAGTGACGGAGGGTGAGAAAGACGAGTCCTCTACTGCACCAGACGAAGCTGTTCCCGAGGAACATGGGGAGCAGCTGGACGAGCATAAATTACAGTCGGAGGGTGCGGTGGAGCAGAGCGAAGCGGCGCCGAAACCGGTGGATGAATCCGGCGAACAAGTGCAGGAAGCGGTGGCATCCGAATCGCCACCGAGCAACGATGCCTCCACATCATCGCAGGCAACGTCCTCAGACACCGCCGTGCCAGAAGGAAGCGATGACGGAGCGATTGCTGTGGATGCTCAGCAGTCTTCGGAACAAGTGCAGGAAGCGGTGGTGTCCGAACAACCGGCGCAGAAAGCCGTGGCATCGGAACAACAATCGAGCGACGACATCCCTGTTGCTCAGTAATAACACCCTTTCCCTTTGAAGAGAGAGGGAGGAATATTGCCCATCATTGTGCGCACCGTGCGAGGTGTATACTGCCTTTTGCATTTCTCCCCTTTTTCATGGAACAACAAGCATCATCCTCAACATTGAAGCTTATTCTCGGGATTCTCGTCGTTGCGCTCCTCGCGCTCGTTCTTGTGCTCGATGGGCGGCGGCGGGAGGCGGAACAACGTCTCAAGCAGGTGTCCGTGCGTTTGGAGCAGGAGCAGAACATCGCGCAAAACAAGGAACTTGCGAAGCAGGTGCTCGCAAGGGTGCGGAAGCATTTCGCTCTGCCGATGGAACCGGAGCCGACGGTGGCGACAATCGTGGATGTGGAGAAGCTCCGAGAGCGCAATGTGTTTTACCGGAAGGCGGAGAATGGCTATCACCTCATTCTTACGTCCAATAGGGCTATTCTCTACGATCCAAAACAGGACGTGATCATTGATGTGGCGCCGGTACAAATACAGACCGTGCCGTCATCGTCCGGGGTTCCTGCGAAGTAGATCGTGGATCGTATGCTCTTCTGGAGCGGGCTTGTCGTCCTTGCCGGCCTCTCCGGCTATACCGCCGGTCGCGTGGTGACGCTGCGGCAATGGACAGACCCGCCGTTTATCCTGGAACCAGACTTGCGTCCGCGCGTTCCAGTTCTACAGGTGGAGGGGGTGGAGGGAGGAGAAATTGTGGGGCGCATCAGCGGCGAAGTGCGGGTGTTCTGGGGGGAGGAGATGGTCATACCGGATGGCAGCGGGGCCTTTCGCATCCCTTCCGACGTGCTTCTCACCGAGGACGTGACGGTGACGATTCCCGATGGCATGCAATTCGTCGCTTCGCGGCGCGGGAAGCGGTACTACCCGGTGACATCCGCCATGGCGAACCGCCTCGCGCCGGCATATCGCGTGTACTTCCGCTCGGCGGAAGATGCGGAAGCGGCGGGATTTCTCCCGCCCTAGTCCCGCGCATCGGCCCCGTTTCGCGCATTGAGTGATGGCGTTGGCGGAGGCGTGGTCTTATACTTCCCCTGTGACAGTTCCTCGCCCATCGCCGAAACCGGGAAGATCCCAATGGCTGTTGAGTGTCCTGCTCTTCGTGGGGCTTGTTTTCCTTTCCCTGTACTATCTTACCGGTCCCCAACGCGCCACCGAACAGCAGTTTGTGGATGCGACGGAGGTGGCACTGAGTGAAGTGACGCGGGGGTATGCCGCAAGAAAATTTGAGAAGATCCTCATTCGTGATAACAAGGTGTTTGCGATCACCGGCACGGGCGTAGTGATGCAGTCGTACAAGGAGGCGAAAGATTCGGTGACGGCGCTGGGATGGAATGATCCGAAGAACCCCACGCTTGTCGAAATCGAGAACCGGGAGGTGGCGAACATGTTCCTCACGATTCTTCCTGACCTCCTCTTTTTCCTCCTCGTGATTGCGGGGGTGGTGTGGCTGTTCCGCGGCATTGCCCGCAGCCAGTCCACGGCGCTGGCGTTCGGGAAGTCCCGCGCGCGCGTCGCCGACGCCAAGCAGGTGAAGACGCGGTTCAAGGACGTGGCGGGGTGCGATGAAGCGAAAGAGGAGCTGTTGGAAGTGGTGGATTTTCTGAAGAACCCGCGCAAGTACATCGGTATGGGAGCGAAAATTCCAAAAGGGGTCCTCCTCGTCGGGCCTCCGGGGACGGGGAAAACCCTCCTTGCGCGCGCCGTTGCCGGCGAGGCGGGCGTCCCGTTTTTCTCCATTGCCGGATCGGAATTCGTGGAGATGTTCGTGG
>CAZWCH010000034.1:0-3088 GCA_964632925.1 uncultured Candidatus Peribacteria bacterium | reverse complement strand
GGGTGGGCGCTCTCTTCGCTCGCGCGAGGCGCAATGGGCCCTGCATCATTTTCGTCGATGAAATCGATGCGGTGGGCCGGCAGCGGGGAGGGGCGGGGTTCGGTGGAGGGCATGATGAGCGGGAGCAGACGCTCAATCAGATTCTCACGGAGATGGATGGCTTCGAACAGGGAACGAACGTCATCGTCATGGCGGCCACGAACCGCCCGGACGTTCTCGATGCGGCGCTTCTACGGCCCGGCCGCTTCGATCGCCGGGTGTTTCTCGATAAGCCGGATCTCGATGCCCGCGAGAAGATTCTCCACGTACATGCCGATGGGAAGCGTCTTGCGAAGGGAGCGAACCTCCGCATCATCGCGCGCCAGACGGCAGGTCTCACCGGAGCGGATCTGGAGAATGTCATGAACGAGGCGGCGATTTTCGCCGCGCGCGGCGGGCGGGAGATCGTCGCGCAGAAAGACCTTGTGGATGCGGTGGAGAAAGTGACGCTGGGGCCGGAAAAACGCTCGCGGAAGCTCACGCAGAAAGAGAAGGAAATTACCGCGTACCACGAACTGGGGCACGCGATCGTAGGGCATCTGTGCCCGCATGCGGATCCTCTCCATAAAATCTCCATCGTCTCTCGCGGAGCGGCTCTGGGAGTGACGTGGTTTATTCCGGAGGAAGACCAGTACACCACGAGCCGGAGTAAATTCCTCGATCAGATTTGCGGCCTCCTCGGCGGCCGCGCCGCCGAGCACCTGATTTTCGAGGAGACCACCACGGGCGCCCACAACGATATCGAAATGGCATCGCAGATAGCCCGGAATATGGCGATGCGCTTCGGCATGGGGGGAGAGGGCATCGGTCCGGTGGCGTACGGCGAGAAGCAGGGGACGATGTTCCTCGGCGTCGACCCCGCGCTCCTTCGCAATTACTCGGAGGAGAGCGCCCGCAAGATCGACGAATTCGTACGGAAGACGCTGGAGGAGCAGTACCAGAGGGCTGCGGGATACTTGCGGGAGCACCTGCCGAAGTTGCACGCGCTTGCAAAAGTGCTCCTTCGGAAGGAAACGCTGACCGTGCAGGAATTCCGGAAGCTATTTGAAGGGAAGGGGCAGGGCCAATTCCCTCTCCCGAGGGGGGAGGGTTAGGGAGAGGGGGGCAAGAATTCCATTTTTCTTTATGCATTCTGCATTACACACGCTCTCCCCTCTCGACGGCCGCTACAGAGAAGACGTTGGGGAATTATGCGAGTATTTCAGCGAGCGCGCGCTCATACGGGAACGATTGCGGGTGGAAATCGCCTGTTTCCTCGCGCTGTCGCGCACGAGCGGCGTGCGAGAACTGCGGAAGTTCTCGCGGGAGGAGGAACGTGCGCTCTGGCGGGTCGTGGAAGAGTTTTCGGAGCGGGACGCGCTGCGTGTGAAGGAGCTGGAACGGGCGTGCCGGCACGATGTCAAAGCGGTGGAACGCTTTCTCCGCAATCGGTGGAACGCATGGGAATTCGTTCGCCCGTATCTCTCCTTCGTCCACTTCGGGCTGACGAGCGAGGATGTGAACAACATCGCGTACGGCCTCCTCATACAGCGGGCGCTTGCGCAGGTGATCATCCCCGGCGTCGGCGCGTGCGGAGCGTCGCTGCGCGCCCTGTCGAAAAAATGGAGAAGCGTGCGTCTATTGGCGCTGACGCACGGGCAGCCGGCGCTGCCGACGACGGTGGGGCATGAGCTTCTGGTGTTTGCGGATCGCTTGCTCCGGCAGGCGCGCCACCTCCGCGCGTTCCGCATGCAGGGGAAGTTCGGGGGCGCAGTGGGGAATCTGGCGGCGCACCGCGCCGCATATCCCGCGGTGAATTGGGAAGTGTTTCGTCGGCAGTTTCTCCGCTCGTTCCATCTTGTTCCGCTTGCGCATACCACGCAGATCAATCCCCATGATGATCTGGCGGAACTCAGCCATCTCCTCATACGGATCAATACCATCCTCCTCGATTGCAGCCGGGACATGTGGCTGTACATCATGCGCGGCGTGTTTCGGCAGAGAGTCGTGAAGGGAGAGGTGGGGTCATCCACAATGCCGCACAAGGTGAACCCTATCGATTTCGAGAACGCGGAGGGAAATCTGGGTATCAGTACGGCTCTCCTTCATCATTTTGCCGAGAAACTTCCCGTGAGTCGCCTTCAGCGTGATCTCAGTGATTCCACCGTCCAGCGGAATATCGGCGTCGCCTTCGGTCACCATCTCCTTGCGGTGAAGGCGCTTCTCCGTGGTTTTTCACGCATTGATGTCGATCGGGAGGCATGTGCGCGGGAACTGCGGGAACATCCGGAAGTATGCACGGAGGCCCTCCAGGTCATTCTCCGTCGCTTCGGCGAAGAGGATGCCTATGAACGGCTGCGAAAGCGCACGCGAGGGAAGAAGGTCACGGAAGCGCATCTGCGGGAGATAATCCGCCGCTCAAAAATATTGCCGGAACACAAGGAACAGTGTTATGCACTTCTAAAAACATCAGACGGAACCACGGGAGAGGTATAGTGGCAGTCGCTATGGATCTCTCCCTTTTTCTTGCCAAAATACTCGGCCTCTATCTTATCATCGCGATCGCCGCGTGCGCGTTCCGGTGGCGGGAGCTTAAAAGAGCAATGGAAGATTTTGGGCGAAGCAGGGGGCTTGTTCTTATCGGCGGGATTTGGGCTCTTCTCCTGGGCCTGCTTCTGGTGGTGAGTCACAATATCTGGGAACCGAATTTCCGAGGGGTCATTACGTTCCTCGGCTGGATGACTCTTTTGAAGGGTCTCGTGTATCTCTTCCTCCCGCAGAGCATCGGAAAAATAAGACAAAAGATTCTAGAAACCAGCTTGTTTGCCGTCCTCCTCGGCGTGTTCTTTCTTCTCGGAGCCTGGCTGGCGGCTACGGGATTTGGCGTAAATATATATCTTCCGTAGAGGACGGTGGACGCACTGTTCTGTGCCGTGGAGCACAGGTACACTGCCCTCGCGATCTTTTATCTATAGAACGCCGGTCCTTACCGTGTGTCCGCGGTCGCGACCGCCGTGCCCAGATGGCGAAACTGGTAGACGCGCTAGCTTGAGGGGCTAGTGGGAGCAAT
>CAZWCH010000033.1:0-9521 GCA_964632925.1 uncultured Candidatus Peribacteria bacterium | reverse complement strand
CGCCCTTCACCATCCCGGCTCTCGCTCGCGCGATTGAATCCGAACCGCATCGCGCCGCGCTCGAGCCGGATGGCTCAGAGCTCGTTCTATCACAGCTGTAGTTCCGGATACTGCCGGAGGTGTCCAAGGACAGTCGATTCCACTTCTTGGAGTTTTTCCGGGGTTCTCGCTTCCATGCAGACGCTGATGCAGGGGGAGGTGTTGCTCTGCCGGATGCCCGCCCATGATCCTTCGCCGAAATCGATGCGGACGCCGTCCATGGTCTCAACGGGGAAGGTCGTAAGGAAGTGCTCCTTGACGCTCGCGATGATCGCCGCTTTCCGCTCGTCCGGGCAGTGTGGACGATGCTCGGGGGATTGGTAGACCTTTGGGAAGGACTCGAAGAGGCTGGAGAGAGGCCGTCCGGCGTCCTGGAGGATGCGAAGGATGCGGAGAGCGGCCACGAGGGCGTCGTCGAAGGGGAAGGCGTCTTCCGCGCAGAAGAAGTGGCCGGACTGCTCGCCGCCGAGGAGGGCGTCATGCGCGCGCATGGCGTGCTCCACGGAGGAGTGGCCGACGGGGCACATAACTGCGACGCCGCCGAGGCGGGCGACTTCCGTCGGGATGATGCTGCTGTTGCTTACGGTGAAGACGACCTTCCCATGAGGGCGCCTCCGGAGGTGATCCTGCGCGAGGAGGAGGAGGGTATCATCGGCAGTGCGGATGCGGCCGGTATTGTCGACGAGACCCAGCCGATCCCCGTCGCCGTCGAAAGCGAGGCCGGCGTGCGCATGTTCGCGAAGGACGGCCGCCTGCAAGTCGCGCAGCGTTTCGTGCTTGCTGGGATCCGCCGGGTGGTTCGGGAAGCGCCCGTCTGGCTCCGTGTACAGTTCCGTCACTGCGCATCCAACGGCGCGGAGAACGCGGCTATAGAGTGGACCGGCGACGCCGTTGCCTGCGTCGATGACGACGCGGAAGTCCCGGCCTGCGGCGGGGAAGCGGGCGAGGAGGAAGGAAGTGTAGGCATCTTCTATTTTTCCATCCACTTTCCCCCCTCTCCCTTTGAAGGGAGAGGGAAGGGTGAGGGTTGTATCCACAGCCTCGCACCGCCTCCGCAGCTCCTGAATGTTCTCTCCGGAGAAGGCGTGAGCATGTTCCGTACAGAGTTTCAGGCCGTTATCTTCTGCGGGGTTATGGCTCGCAGTAACATGAATACCTCCGTCCAAATGCTGTGTGCAGACGGTGAAGTAATTCACGGGGCTGGGGGTCTGTCCGATGACAGAGACGGCGCACCCGCTGTGGAGGAGCCCCTCGATGAGGGCGCGCTCAAGGTCGGGGCCGGAAATCCTCGCGTCGCGCCCGACGGCGACCCGCGGCGATTCCTTCCCGGTTCGTTCGCGGAGGATTGTCCCGAACGCGGCGCCGACGGCGCGGCAGAGCGCCGGCGTGACCTGCGTTCCGGCTTTCCCGCGGATGTCATAGGCGCGGAAGACCCGTGGATCGAAAGTTTGGCTCATAGAAGAGGAAAAGGAACATACAAGAGACCCTCTTCCTACGCAATTGTCATCACTAACCTGATGATTGCAAGACTTGCGATGATGGCGAGGAGGCCGATGCAGGCGCGGACGATGATGCCTTTGGCCTTGGTGTACTGTTCCTCGTTCCCGAAATTGAGAATCATGAGGATGCCGGCGTAGACGATGACGACGGCCGCGAGGAGGGCGGTGAATGCGAGGAGTCCACTCACGATTTGCACGATTTTCTGGATGGCGGGGTCGATGGTCGGCGAGCCCAACGGGTCTGCCTCTGCTGTTAGTCCGAGCGTATCGAGGATGACTTGCTTGACGACAATGAGAAAGACGCCGAAAATCACCGCGCCGACGGTGCGCTTGAACTGCGTCCCCCCTTCCTCCTTCCCATAGCTGGTGACTGCGAGGATGCCGCTCACGATGATGATGGTGACCGCCAATGTCCCGACCAGCATCGAGAGCCAGGAGACGATGCCGGTCATTTCGGTCGTGAGGAGGCTTGCGGATTGTTCGGGGGTGGTGATGGCTCTTCCGGCGGCATCATCATCCAAGGAACCGCCGCCAGCGAAGCCGCCGTAGAAGGCGTTGGTGAGAGGTTCCGCAAGGTAGAGGAGCATGAGAGCGGCAATGGCGGCGCCGATCATCTTCTTTGCCTTCTGCAGTTTTTCCTCCTCCTGGCTGTTGATGAGGGCCACACCAGAGCGGATGATGAGGAAAGTGGCGATGAGTGTGAAGAGAGGCTTCAGCCAATCCCATGCCTTGTAAACGATCGCGAGAAAACACCCCGCTTTTGTGCAGTCAGCCCCTGCGGCGGAAAGATTGATACCGCCCGGGAGCACGGCATCGGCAACGCCGGTGAGGTTGACATCCACCGGTGCCGCCAAAGCGGAAGATGCGAGGGCAAGGAGGATGGGGAGAAGAACGCTCATGCGAAACCGAGGACGTAATTAACGATGGCCCACGAGGCGAAGACGACGACAAGGACGACGACGCTCCCGAACATACCTTTTTTCCCCTTCTCTTTCCACGATTCGTCGACGGAGAGCATGAGCAGAGCGGCGCTGGCCATGAAGGCGACGACCGTGAGGAGCCCGAAGAGCGTGATGAGGAAGTTCGCGATGCCCTTGATCTCATCGGAGAGGATGCCGGCGTTGCTACCGGGACTGGCAGCCTCGACAATCTTCGTTGCCAGAAGCACCACGGCGACACCGAGAAGTCCGTGAAAAAATTTCGTTTTCTGTTTCGTGACTTCCCCCTCTTTTCCCTGAAGGGCTATGAGGCGAATTCCCTGGTAGGTCACGTGGAAAGAGACGACGGCGCCGACGATGACCTTAAAATAGTCGATAATATTCTGGAGCTGGTTAGTGACTTCTGTTGTCACCGGTCCACTGAGGGGGTTAGTGGGAGTGAGGAGTTCATCGTTGGAGGTGAAGGCATCGGAAATCAGGGTGGCGATGCTCACCACGGCGCATCCGGCGATCGCATGGCCGAAGGAGGTCTTCATTTGCGTGGTCGCATTCTCGTCATCACTTGAAAAGAGGAGAGCGAAGGCATAGTAAGCGAACATTCCGAAGGCGACGGCGACCACGGCGCCACGGAGGAGGGTGATGAATGTTTTCTGGATGATCTCAAAGAGGCCCTGGCCACTAAAAGCGCCGCCACAGGGCGGGAGGTTGCTGATGAGGCACCACGCATCCGCTGCATGGACCGGCGACGCGAGGACAGTGAAGAAGATTCCGAGAAATCCGGGGAGGAGAAAACGGCGCATCTGATGGTGCAGTGTAGCAGGAAGGAGTTGAATGTCACGCGGGACGCGCTATACTGTCGTCGCTATGCCACTCTTCCAGGCGCCGTCGGTGCTGCGCAGTCAGCCGATAACACTCGCTGCCTCTACCGAGGCGCAGACGTACGCCCTGTTTGCGCTGGCGATGGGACTGACCGTGCTCGGTTCCTTCCTCGGCATCGCCGGGGCGCCGGCGCTCCTCCGTTCCGGCATGCTCATTCCGTTGCTCATTGCCGAGCTCGCCATCATTTTTACGGCGGGATGGTGGATTCGGAAAACGCCGCTCAACTACCTCCTCTTCGCGTTCTTTCCGCTCCTCTCCGGAATCACCGTGACGCCGTACCTTCTGAGCGTGCTCGCGGGATATGTGAACGGCGGGGCGATTCTTCTCAACGCACTCATTGCAACCGTCTTCATGTCCGCCGCCGCCGCGGTGTTCAGCCGGAAGATCGCGGGGAACCTGATGCACCTTTCGGGAATGCTTTTCCTGGGCGTCATTGGATTGCTCGTCATGGGGGTGCTCCAGATCTTCATCCCGTTGCTTCGAACAGGCGTGTTCGAACTTGTCGTTTCCGGCGGCGGCATTCTCGTCTTTGCCCTTTTCCTCGCCGTGGACCTGCAGCGCGTGGCGGCGCAAAGCCGGGTGGGGGCGAATCCCATCCTCCTCGCGCTCAGCCTGTACCTCGACATCTTCAACTTATTCCTCTACGTCCTGCGCTTTATGGTTGCCATTTCCGGAGAGAGGAGATAGCCTATCACTGAGACATGGCCAAGCGTCCCACCCCCAAGAAGCGGCGAAGCAAGCGCGCCACGCGCACGCAGCACAGTATCTACGTCTGGAAGGAAATGCGGCGTCTCCGGAACCGTTCCCGCTCCCCCTTCGGCAGGCTGGCGGAGCCGAAGAACAAGGGGAAGAAGGCATTGAAAGGCCTGACGCGGATCAAGGCGTGACCCCTCACCCTGCCCTCCCGTGGGGAGAGGAAATCCATTACACTATCGCCATGGCACGCAGAAGGCATCTCTCACGCATTGCTGTCATGCAGGTGCTCTTCGAGCGGGAACGGCGGCCGGAGGTGACGCCGGATACGGCGCTTCTGCGCAACGCGCAGGAACTCGGCGGCGTCGACGGCGTGTTTGCCTCTGATCTTCTGCGGGGGGTCATGGAACATGAAGGGGAGTTGCGCACGGTGGTCCAGGAACATGCCCCCGGGTGGACGTGGGAGCGTATGGATCCGATTGCGCGGGCCGTTCTGCTCCTTGGGGCGTACGAGTTGGTTCAGGCGAGAGACGTCCCGGCCGCGGTGGTCATCAACGAAGCCATTGAAGTTGCGAAAGAATACGGCACGGAGGAAAGCGGGAAGTTTGTGAATGGTGTGCTGAATGCCATAGCGCACCGACCGAAAAAAACGAGGACATAGGACGAGGCTCTTGCTACAATTCCCCTATGGTCGAAGCGGCATCGTTCACGATTCTCGAGCGGACCATCGGCGTTCCTTTTCGCAACAAAGAGCTCCTCTTTCAAGCTCTCACACACCGCAGCGCCGTTCGGGAAAGGAGGACACATGGGCATAACGAGCGTCTGGAATTTCTCGGGGATGCCGTCTTAGAACTCGCGGCGACGGACTACCTATACCGTCTTTCGGGGAAACCGGAAGGGGAACTGACGAGCTGGCGGTCGGCGCTCGTGCAGCGCGACCATCTCGCGGCGGTGGCGCGCGAAATAACATTGGGAGACTACCTGCGTCTCAGTCGCGGGGAGGCCGCCGCGGGGGGGCGCGACAGGGATTCCAATCTCGCGAATGCCCTGGAAGCGCTTCTTGGCGCCGTGTATCTCGACCGGGGCTTTCCGGAAGCGCAGGCATTCTGCGAGAAGTTCATTTTTCCACGCCTGCAGGGGCTCCTTGCGCAGGGGAAGCACCGCGACGAGAAGAGTGTTTTTCAGGAAACGGCGCAGGAGAAGCTCGGCATCACGCCGCACTACAAGGCTATTGCCGCCGTCGGCCCCGACCACGATCGGCAGTTCACGTGCGCGGTGTTCCTCGATGATGAAAAAATTGCCGAAGGGCAGGGGAACAGCAAGCAGCGCGCGGAGCAGGAGGCCGCGCGGGCGGGACTCAAGGCGAAGGGATGGAAGTGATTACTTCATCTGTATTTCAATCTCTACCCCGCTCGGGAGGCTTAGGCTCTGAAGGCTCTCCACCGTCTTGAACGTCGTCTCGGTGAGGTCGATGAGGCGGCGGTGGATGCGCATTTCGTACTGGTCCCGTGCGTTTTTATGGACGAAAGTTGATTTGTTGACCGTGAACTTGCGGATGCGGGTCGGAAGAGGCAGCGGGCCGTGGACCACGGCGCCGGAGCGTTCCGCGGTATCGAGGATTTTGGCAGCCGCTTCATCGAGAACATGATGATCGAAGGCGGAGAGACGGATGCGGAGGCGCGCAGGGAGCGAAGGGGGAGCCTTCTCTGCCTGTTGCTGAGGAATCGGCGACTTGCGCCCTTTCAGAGCGATGTCCTTCTTGCGCAGAGGAGACTTCTTTGAGGGCATTGGGAGGAGAGGAAAGAGCGAGAGAGGAGACGTACCGTAGGCGAGAGCAACGGCACTCGCCTACGGAGACGGGTTATTTTATAACCTTTGTAATAACGCCTGCGCCGACCGTGCGGCCGCCTTCGCGAATGGCGAAGCGCGTCCCTTGATCTATGGCGATGGGAGAGCCGAGTTTGATGATGAATTTCAGGTTGTCGCCGGGCATGACCATCTCCACGTTCTCCGGGAGCGTCACCTCGCCCGTCACGTCCGTTGTGCGGATGTAAAACTGCGGCTTGTACCCCTTGAAGAACGGCGTGTGGCGACCGCCTTCCTCTTTCGTGAGGATGTAAACCTCCGCTTCGCACTCCGTGTGGGGGGTGATGGAGCCGGGCTTTGCGATGACCTGCCCGCGTTCGATGTCTTCACGCTCAATGCCGCGGAGAAGCAGGCCGACATTATCCCCGGCAAGACCCTCATCAAGCAATTTATGGAACATTTCCACTCCCGTGACGACGGTCTTCCGCGTGTCGCGGATACCGACGATTTCCACCTCCTCGTTCACTTTCACTTTGCCCTGCTCCACGCGGCCGGTCGCGACCGTTCCGCGTCCCTTGATAGAGAAGACGTCCTCCACGGACATGAGGAACGGCTTATCGAGTTCGCGCTTTGGCTCGGGAATGAAGGTGTCGAGAGCGACGAGGAGCTCCTTGAGTTTGCCGACCTGTTCCGCGTCGCCTTCGAGCGCTTTGAGGGCCGATCCGCGGATGATGGGAGTCTTGTCGCCGGGGAACTGGTACTTCGTGAGGAGCTCGCGGACCTCCGTCTCCACGAGGTCGATGAGTTCGGGATCCTTCACCATATCTACCTTGTTGAGCCACACGACGATGTGGGGGACGTTCACCTGCCGGGCGAGGAGGATGTGCTCGCGCGTCTGCGGCATCGGGCCGTCCGCCGCGGAAACGACGAGGATGGCGCCGTCCATCTGCGCGGCGCCGGTGATCATGTTCTTCACGTAGTCGGCGTGTCCCGGACAGTCGACGTGGGCATAGTGGCGCTTGTCGGACTCGTATTCCACGTGGGAGGTGTTGATGGTGATGCCGCGCTCTTTTTCCTCGGGGGCGCAGTCGATGGCCGCGTAGTCCTTCTTCTCGCCTTCCGGAGAGAAATTGAGGGAGAGGGCGGCTGTCAGCGTCGTCTTTCCGTGATCGACGTGGCCGATGGTCCCCACGTTCACGTGGGTCTTATTGCGGACGAACTTTTTGCTTTCTGCCATAAAAAAGGGGGAAAACGGGAGAAAACCAAGCGTAGCATACGCAGGATTTCCCGCAGAGTCTAGGGGATTACATGGAGGAGTCAACCATTTCTATCCCTCCTCAGGAGATACTGCGGCACACTGTGTGACATGCGACAGGAGGAACGGATCCGGCGCTTCGTTGAGGAAATCTGGCGGTGGTATGCAAAAAACAAGCGCACGCTTCCCTGGCGCGATTTGCAGATTGCGGATGATACCCAGCGGGCCTACATGATTCTGGTATCCGAGATCATGCTCCAGCAGACACAGGTGCCCCGGGCGCAGATCACCTTCAAGCAATTCATCGAGCGATTCCCGACGATCCAGGATCTTGCGAGGGCATCGAACCGTGATGTGCTCATCGCGTGGCGGGGGATGGGGTACAACCGGCGCGCACTCCAACTACGCGATGCCGCACAAACAATTGTTGCCGGTTCCTCGTTAGCGGGTTGCTGGAGGAGAACCCGAAACCAGAAACTAGCGAACCAGCAACGAGTGGGTAAGAAAATATATTTCTCTAGCTCCACAGAAAAACTCCTGGAGATTCCTGGTGTCGGTCCCTACACCGCGGCAGCGATCCGCAACTTCGCCTTCAATCTCCCCACTTCTTGCATTGATACCAACATCCGCCGGATCCTGCACCGTACGTTCGTGGGGCCGGAGAATCGAGACGGGACATGGAAGAAGGATGATCGGTATTTACTGAAGTTGGCGGGTGAAGTTTTGAGGATTGCTTTGGAAGTTTCCCCTAGCCCTGAGCCATCCGGCTCGAGCGCAGACCGACACGGTTCGGATTTGTCGGGCCAGCGAGAGCTGGATGGCGAAGGGCGAAAGCTTCATCAGTGTTGCACGACCGCCGCATGGCATGCTGCCCTCATGGACTTCGGTTCTCTTGTCCAGACCAAGACGAATCCCAAGTGGCATCTCTGTCCCCTCACCGCAGCGGGGATTATGAAGGCAACTCCCCGTAATATTCCGAAGTCCCCAGTCCCCAGTCCCCAGTCCCCAGTTTCGAATGAGCCCGGCCGTCTCGTCGGCAGCCGCTTTATCCCCAACCGCATTTTCCGGGGGAAGATTATCGAGCTCCTCCGCGATCACCCGCTGGGGCTGACGCTCGAGATGATTGGCCGGAATACCTGTCTCGATTGGTCTGCAGATTTGCGTCCTTGGCTTCGCGGTCTCTGCGCTGCGCTCCGGCGGGAGGAGATGATCGGGCGGCGGAGGGAACGATATCTGCTTTCGGAATGACCGTGATAGCGACGCAATTGATCTAGGAAGGACAATCCAGTCTCCCGCAAGAAATGGCACAGTCGTTCCTGTCCAACTCCACGACGTACCGGCATTCCGGCTTTGGCGGAGGAGGGCAGGCGGGAGCGGGAGGGCATTCCCCCGTGAACGAAGGGGCATGCATGGGGATGGTTTGGATGGGGACACCGGGGATGTTCGGGGCGAACCACTCCGAAACGCCACGCGGCCGCTGCACGGTGAAGAGGCGGTGGAGGGCGATGATGACGTCGCGGCGCGCAAGGGGGCGATCCGGCTGGAGGAACTCCCCGCGTTCCGGGAAGAGGGTGTACTGCCAGGCGGCGCCGGCGAAGGGGGCGAACCACGCTTCCGATGGAACATCGCGGAAACCGTGGCGCTGGCGTTCCCGAAGGTTAAAAGTGAGGGTAAGCATCTTGAGGAACTCCGCGGTCGTGACGGGGCTCCGCGGTACGAAGAGGATGTGGCGTGGTGGGTAGCCGGTGACGATGCCGCGCTTAGCCGCGGTCAGAACGGAGGATGTGTACCACTCTCCCTCAGCGACATCGAGGAAGCGGTTGTTATTCTGTGTTTCCGTGAGAGGGATGCGCCCGGCGGCGAGGAGAATTTTCGCGGCTTCCGCGCGGCTGATGGGCTCGCTTCCGCGGAAGGTTGCCTTCCACGGATCGCCGCCGGGGTCCGGGTAGCCCATGATGATGCCGCGCTGGAGGAAGTAGAAGACGGCCGTTCCCTCCTCCGACCGCCAGTCGACGTCCACGATGGGGAGGATGAATTCGGCGGAAGAGGAAGAAGACGACGATGAAGAATCCTCCGCCGGTGGCTCGGAGGTGGTTTGAGCGGGGAAAGCGCTGCTGGAAGCCAATGTTGCGAGGACCGTACCGAGGAGCAGTCCCGTGAGCATGACCGCCGACGATCGCCCGCAACATTTCATGCACCCCTCACCCTACCCTATTTTGCCAGCTCTTCCACTCTTCTCTCACGGATGACGTTCACCTTGATGACGCCGGGGTAGGTGAGTTCCTGCTCAACTTTTTGCGCGATGTCTTTCGCGAGGCGCTGTTGTTCGAGATCATTCACCTTCGCGGTGTCGACGTAGATGCGGATTTCCCGGCCGGCGGAGACGGCGAAGGCCCGCTGGACGCCGGGGAA
>CAZWCH010000032.1:0-9737 GCA_964632925.1 uncultured Candidatus Peribacteria bacterium | reverse complement strand
ATGGCTCTCAGAGGGAAACCCTCCGGGAGTCCAGGATGTATGTGAACCTATTCAGCGGAGGACAAAGAACAAAATAGTAAAATTATAATTTGTTTTGTGTAAGCCAAAAAACAACAATAAAAGCAAAATCTATTGCGCATTTTTCCTTCGTGGAGTAGTCTGGATGGCAATGGTTTTCCCCATCACCGCCCATGGAAAAATGCCCCGGCACCACCGGCGCTTTCCGCGGCGCGGATTTCATCCACCGCGCGGCGTCCCTCCGCACAAGGGGGCGACGCCCCTCCCGTCTCCGATATCCGCTTCTTTTGCCGTCGGCGGCGACAGGCGGGGAGTGCGTGTGTTTCCTCTCGGAGGATTTGAGCAGGTTGGACGGAACTGTTTCGTCGTGGAAGTCGACGGCGCTCTCTACATCATTGATCTTGGTCTGCAGTTTCCTGACGAAGATATGTTGGGTATCGATTATCTCATCCCCGACATTTCCTCTCTTCGAGGAAGAGAGCGGGACATCCAGGGCGTTATTTTTACCCATGGACACCTCGATCACATTGGCGCGGTACAACACCTCCTCCCCGCACTGCAGTTTCCCTCCTGCTTCGGAACAAAACTCACGATGGCGTTCGTGCGCAAACGCCTGGACGAAGACGGGATCACATCAAAGGCACGTCTGAATGTCGTTCCTTACCGCCAGCGCGTGCGTCTCGGAAAGGTGGAAATCGAGTTTCTCCGTGTGACCCACAGCATTCCTGACTCTGCCGCAGTGGCCCTCCACACTCCGTATGGGACCATTCTCCATACGGGGGATTTTAAGTTCGATCTCACTCCCATGAATGAGCCGCCGGCGGATTTCCAGGGTTTTTCGGCATTGGGAGACAAGGGGGTTCTGGCGATCATTGCGGATTCCACCAATGCTTTCAGGGCGGGGAACAGCAAGAGCGAGAAGGAAATATCCGAGAATCTGCGGGACCTCATCCGTGAAGCGAAGGGGCGCGTGATCCTCTCGACATTCAGTTCTCTCCTCAATCGCATTCAGCAGGTTGTTGAGCACGCGCGGGAATTCAATCGAAAAGTGTTCATCTCGGGGAGGAGTATGGAAGGGAACATCGAAATTGCCGAACAGTTGGGATATCTCCGCGCTCCCCGTGGTCTCATACGCAAGGCAGGACTTGGCATCGAAAAAATTCCAGACCGGGAAGTCCTCATTATCACGACCGGGAGCCAGGGGGAAGAGATGGCCGGACTTGCGCGCATGGGACTCGGAACACACCGACACATCGTGGTGAAGAAGGGCGACACTGTCATTCTCAGCAGCAATCCGATTATCGGAAACGAGCGCGCAGTGGCAAAGGTCATCAACAACCTTCACCTGAAGGGGGCATTGGTGAAAACAAACGCAGAACTTGCGCTCCACGTTACGGGACACGGGTACCAGAATGATATTCTCCTCATGCACCGCCTCGTCCGCCCTCGCCATGTGATCCCGGAGCACGGGGAGCCGCACATGCTCGCCGCCCATGCCGCCCTCGCGCGCGGCATCGGGTATCCGGAGAACCACATTCACCTTTTGACCAACGGCGAAATATTGGAGTTTGATCAAGAGGGTGGCGCACGGAAGAGCAAGACGAAGCTTCCCGTTCGCGACGTCATCATCGATGGCCGCAGCTCGGCGACGAGCGAAGGACAACGCGTCCTGAATGATCGGAAAATCATGAGCACAGGGGGGGTCATCATTGTCCTTTTCCGCGCCTATCACGATTCCATGCGTCTCCTCGCAAATCCCGATGTTCTGACGCGCGGGCTGATCTATGGCTCGGAACAGGAGACCATCACCCGTGATGTCGTCGCCGCTGCCCGCAAGGCGTACGAGGAAGAGCTTGGTCGCGGGGAGAAAGATCGTAAGGCGCTGAAGCGCGCCGTCGTCGGTTCCCTCTACCGCTATTTTGACAGAAAAATTGATCGGGAGCCCATGATCATTCCCTTCATTGTTGAGGTGTAGCATGCCGGCTGTGCCTTCCCGTGAGATCGCCGTCGCCACTCTGTGGCAAATCGCAAGTCAATGCGTCATGGCGGTGCTCAGCATTCTCGCGGTGAAATTTGTCGCCGTGGGACTCAGTCGGGAGCTTGTCGGAGCGTATAATTCCGCATACGGCTATCTCCAGCTTTTCGGCATTCTTGCGGACTTCGGTCTGTATGCCGTGGCCGTTCGCGACATGGGTCGAGCGGAAATGGCCGGGCGGGTCCTCGGAACATTTCTCCGTGTCCGCCTCATCGCCGTAGCCGTTGTCATAGGGGGGGCGGTGCTCCTGGCATGGCGCGTGCCGCAGTGGAATGGCACGCCGTTGCCTATTGGGGTGACCCTGGCGGCGCTGGTGCCGGCGTTTACCCTCCTTGCCGGAGTATTTCGCGCGGCATTCCAGGTGCGGTATCGCATGCATCTCGTTTTCATTGCGGAAGTCGGTCAGCGCATTGTTACCGTGGTGCTCATCGGCGCGCTCCTCGTTCTGGGGGTGCGTGAAAGCGCGCGGCTTTTGGATTACGAACTCTTCCTCCTGTTCGGGGGAATGGGAGCCTTTTTCCTGCTTCTGTTTTCGCTCTTTCACGCGCGGAAACTCTTTGCATCCACGCAACAATCCCCCCCCCTTCCGATCGGTCATTTCCTCCGCGCAGCGCTGCCCTATGGCATCGCCTATTTTTGCATCGCCCTGTACCGGCAGTTCGATGTGACGCTCATCGCGCTCCTGCGGCCGGATTTCCAGTTGCAGAATGCGCACTATGGGTTTGCCGTGCGTCTCGCGGAGATGGCGTACCTTGTGCCGACGTTCCTCTTGAACGCGGCTCTTCCGCGTTTCGGCGGCGCACACGTCGATCGCCAACTTCTTCCGCGGGTGTTTTTGGCTCTTCTGGTATTTGGTACCGTTGCTGCCCTCGTTGCGGGGGTGTGGGCCACGCCGATCATGCGCCTTCTCACGTCGGAGATATACATCGGCTCCGAGGGCGCGCCCGGTGCGGACAGCGCGCTCGTGCTCCTTGCTCTCCCCATGTTCTTCAATAGCATTATTCTCTTTTGCTTTTACGTTCTCCTTGCGTCGCATGCCTGGCGCCCGCTTCTGAAAGTTCTTTCTCTGGGCGCGCTCCTTTCCCTTGTGGGGAATTTTTTCCTCATTCCGCGGTATGGATTCGCAGGGGCGGGAGTGATGAGCATCGGAACGCATGCTATTCTCTCCATTTTCCTGTTGTTTTGTATCCATGGGCGCTGGCGCGCACTTTCAGGGTCGTCATTGTTTCGTTGGGCGTTGTTCGCCATCGTTCTGGCGCTCTTCCTCTTTCTTGCACGCCCCTTTCTGGTTACGCCCCTCCATTCAATCCTTTGGCTTCTTCTCTGCTGCGCCACGATCGCGGTTTTGTTGGAAATTATCGGTATTCGGAAGACTATCATGGGAAATTGCGTTCCTCTTGCTGATGTGGTAGAATGATAAGAATGTCCGAGCACCAACACACACCGCTTTGGAGGCAACTTCTCGGCGCCGCAACGGGAGCCATTGTTGCCCTTCTCCTCTACGTGGGGTTTGCGGCCGCATCCCCGAATCTTTCCACGGTCGCCGCGTACCTTTTAGGTGATTTTGAAGAAAAGGTCGAGAACATGCCGGCTCATCCGCAGTCTCCACGAACCGTCCGTGACGGGGCTATTGCCAGGCGGGAGGCACTCGGAGATCGCGCGCGCGCCGCAACAGCCAGACTGCAAAAAGGGGAAAATTACTTTAAGCGGGGAGCATCGTCATCGTCGGCTCTCTCTCTCTCTTCTGTTGCTCCTATTCCATCGGTAGCAAAGGAGAGGGGGGAAGTTCCGCAAAATGAGGCGGTGTCTCAAAAAGATCACGGCAAACAGCGTCCGGAAGAGAAAGAAAAGCATGCCGACGAAAAACGAGCAGAAGAAAAACTTCCAGATACGGGTGTTCCTCTCTGGGTTATTGGTGGTATCGCGTTCTGCATCGCGATGTCCGTTCGGTATCGTCGAGAGCTCTGTGGGGTTATTCAACGAAGTGGGAGTTAAAAATCTTCCTCCCGTGGGGAGAGGGGAAACAGAAGAGAAGTTTTTCATAAAGAAATGGCCCCAATGAATTGGGGCCGATAATTCCTGCCAGTCGCATTTTTTCACCCAATTGGGTGTTCCGCCTCCCAGATGGGAAGCGAAGCTTCCCAACCGGGAGAGGACTAGTAACTGACCAAGACATTCTACATGTAATATGCGTGCTGTCAACCCTCCATTTTGGTCTTTTTACTGGGCAAAAGGCATAATCTGGCTATCTTTTCTTTCCAAGACTTTCGCGTAGCCTGGCAGCGCGAGCGCAGGCCGACCGGTTCGGATTGTCGGACAAGCGAGGGCTGCCAGGCGAAGCGAAAGTTCCCTCCTTCATTATGAATAAAACCGTGGCGGAGAATCGCCGCGCCAGACATGACTACGATATTCTGGAGACCGCGGAGGCCGGAATTATATTAACAGGGCCTGAAGTGAAGTCTTGTCGGATGGGACGAGTGAACATTGCCGGAGCGTACGTCTCGTTTTTAAAAAGGGCGCCGCGCTTAAAAGGAATGAATGTTGCCCCCTATCCGTATGCGCGGGTGCCCGACTATGTTCCGGATCGCGAGCGCGCTTTGCTTCTGAAGGAACGGGAGGCGGAGCGCCTGTGGTCATGTGCCGAACAGAAAGGATGCACGGTCATTCCCCTCGCGGTGACGGCGGGGAAGTACGTAAAAGTTCTTCTTGGGGTGGCGAGGGGGAGGAAGAGGCACGACAAGAGGCAGAAAATACGAGAGAGGGAAATCGGTCGACAACTTCGTCGCGGGCACTAATGGAGGCGGAAGGTTGTGATGTATTCCTTCCATGTTCCCCGCTGTCCTTCCCGGCGCTGACGGAGGAATCGGTATGTTCCGTAGGTTCCCCCGAGGAGTGCAGTGAGTGCAGCGAGATCTATCCCACTGGAACGGAGGGGGAAAGGGGCGTCGGGATCGAATGCGTGGACGGTTACAATATCTTCGCTGGGGATGACGCCCCCGCGCAGGCGCAAGACGGGGATCCAGTACGGTTGAACCTTGTACTGTGATGCAGAGGGGTCGTCGCTCTCATAGTGCTGAAGGACGGCATTTATTGCCTCGAGGACGGTGGCGTATCCATCGGGGGTCACCGGTTCTGTTTTCCCGATTCCCCGTTGCGGCGCGAAGTGTGCCTCTCCGTTCCTGTTGCAACCATGCTCATCAAAACCGTAGCTGTTATATTTTCCATCAGGACGGCGTGCGATTGCCACGCACACGGCATGCCCGGGAGGTGAAACGACGTGCGCCGTTTTTCCCTGCAGCGTGAGGATGGCCTGCGCGAGAAAAGCGAAGTCCTCGCAGTCCCCTTCTCCTTTGTCCAGAGTTTCCTGTGCCGTTTGCCAGTGGTCTTCCCCTTTGGGTTCGCGGGAGTAGCGGATGTGCTGCCGGAGGAAAGTCCCAATGTCTTCTGGAGTACGGAGCGTTTGAGCGATCTTGCGCAAGCATTGATCCGGAGTTATGGAGGTGTTGTGTCCGTGGGCCGCATGAGGGCGCGTTGTCTGTGTTGAGAGAGGATGGTTCGGTGAGACTGGAGAAGCAGGAGCAGAGTCTCCACCGGCGGAGATGGCGAGGGTGGCGCCGGCAATGGCGGAGCGGATCCAGCGCCGTAGTCGTCCCGGCTCTTTTGTTTCCGTTGGCGCCATCTCGCATGCGCGGGTGGTAAGGCTTTCCATAAACATTCATTAAATCACGAATGTTTCATAAGTCAACAGGTATGCTGGTGGCCAGTGTCTCTTCTCCCCCCCTCCATAGAACGTGCCATTGAGGAGTTCACGAAGCTCCCCGGCATCGGGCCGAAGTCCGCCGAACGCCTGACGTTCCATCTGCTTCGGAGCCGGCGAGCATCGCCGGAGGCGCTCGGTCGCGCGCTTACGGAGCTCAAGGCACAGGTGCGGTACTGCGGCGAGTGTCAGATGGTTGTGAGTGGTGAACGATGTCCGCTCTGCAGTGACGCAGGACGGGATCAGAAAACAATCCTCGTCGTCGAGGAGCCCCTGGAGGTGATTGCGTTCGAGCGGACGCCGTACCGTGGGCTCTACCACATCCTGCATGGGGTCCTGTCCCCTATCGATGGGATGGGGCCGGAGCAGCTCCGCATCAAGGAGCTCGTAGAGCGTGTGCGAGGAGGGAAGATCGAAGAGCTCATTCTCGCGATGGATCCGGATACGGAGGGGGAAGCGACTGCCGTGTTCCTTCAGCAAAAATTACAAGAATATGTTCCAAAAATCACCCGCATCGGGCACGGTCTTCCCATGGGGGCGGACATCGAATTCGCGGATCAGGTGACGCTGTGCGAGGCGCTCATCGGGCGTCGTTCCTTGTAACTGTCTTTTCTGCATTTCCCAGAGCCGCATTCGCTGTGCGGGCGGCGAGGAAGAGGTAGTCGCTGAGACGGTTGAGGAAGATTGTGATGTGCGGGTTTATTTTCTCCTCTTCGCTGATGGTCACTGTCCATCGTTCCGCGCGTCGGCAGACGGTGCGGGCATGGTGGAGGAGAGAGGCCCCGCGGCTGCCTCCAGGCACAATGAAGTTTTGGAGGTGGGGGAGAGGATGCTCGAGAATTGCGATCCATTCTTCCAGACTCATGACGTCTTCTTTGGTCATGCGTTCGATGGAGAGTGAGCCGGGAGCGGAGAGATCTGCGCCGAGGCGGAAGAGAGTGTGCTGAAGGGCGTTGAGATGGTTACGAAGGAGGTCGTGGATATCTTTTTCTGTAAGGGCAAGACCGAGAATGGCATTGAGCTCGTCCACGGTGCCGTACGCGTGGAGGCGGGGAGAGGCTTTCGAAACGCGCGATCCTCCAAGGAGGCCCGTCGTTCCACCATCTCCGGTTTTTGTCACGATAGAGGTCATACAGAAGAGAGCGCGCGCGTAACTTTCTCGTGTTCCTTTTTCGCTTCATCTTCCGTTAATGTTTTTGCGGGGTCCCGGTACACGCAGCGGATGGTCACGTTGTACTCCCCTTGCGGAAGGGGCTTTCCGTCGAAGAGATCCGCGACGGAGAGGTCTGCGAGGAGGGAGGAGGCTCCTCGCGCCTTTTCCAGTACGCGCTGGAGCGGGACGGAAGAGTGTTTGCGGGAAAGTGTGACGTCGTACCGTATGTTGGGGTAGAGGGGGACGGCGCGGAACGCTCGTGTGTCCGGAGCGATGGCAAGGAGCGCGGAGAGGTTCACGGAGGCCGCGGCAGCGGAAGCCGGCAGATCGAAAGCCGTGCAGACGGCCGGATGGAGCGAGAAAAGCTCTCCGACGACGCAACCGCGGCAGACGAGTTCCGCGCACTGTCCGGGGTGCGCCAGCGGCGGCGGGGCGGAATGCGGGCGGCAGGCGATGGGGTAGCCGGCGCTCCGCGCAATTGCGGCGAGGTGGCCTTTCAAGAGGAGCGCGGGAGAAGACCGCAACGACGTGGTGTTTTTGTGCGCGAGGATGAGGGCCAGGACCGGTATTTCTTCCTGCGGAGAAGAAAAAGTGTGCGCGATGGAAAAGGTACGAAGAGGCGATCCCGTCATGCGGAACATCCTTTCCGCATGCTCGAGGAGGCGCGGGAGGGCGGAGGGCTGGAGGAGGGAGAGATCTTCCCCTAAATTATTTTCGACGCGGATACAGCCACTCTCCGTATATCCGCAGTGGCGGAGGAGATGCGGGCCGATGAGCGAAAGAGGGAGAATTTCGAGGAAGCCCTCTTCCTTCGCCTGCGCGCGCAGGCGAAGGAAGCAGTGGTTGCGCGGAGGAGGGGGACACGGAGCGGGGGGCATTTCTGCCGTCAGGCGGTCGTAGCCGTGAATGCGTGCAAGCTCCTCGGTGAGATCGTGTTCCGCTCGCAGGTCCGGGCGGTGGAGGGGAGGAGTAACAACAAGTTTTAAGTTTTGAGCTTCGAGCTTTGAGCTTTTTATAGTGCAGCCAAGATTTTCAAAAATGCGTACTGCCTTTTTCTTTGTAATATTCATTCCGATGGTGCGGGAGGCGCGGTCGAGAGAAAAAGGAATGCGCCTTTGGGAGCCATCGTTCCCCCATGAAAGGAGGCGGGAGGTGCAGCGGGCGGCGGGAACGAGGGCGAGGAAGAGATCAAGAGCTCGAAGGATGCCCCTCTCCGCCATCACGGGCGGGATTCCCTTCTCGTAGATCGTTGCCGCCTCGGTGCGGAGACCCGTCGCCGTAATCGTCCTGCGGATGGCCGCAGGGTCGGCCGTAGTAGCGTGGAGAAGAATGTTCCGCGTCGTTTCCTTCGTGGAACTCCGCAAACCTCCCATGATGCCGAGGAGGTCGAAGATGCCGGAGGCGTCACTCATGACGATGGCGCCATCGGGAAGCGAGCGTTCACAGCCATCGAGCGTCACGATATGTTCCTCCTTGCCCGCCGCGCGGATGGTGACGTCTCCGCGGATGTCCGCGATGTCAAAACTATGGAGTGGCATGCCAAGCTCCGCCGCGACGTAGTTGGTGATATCCACCGGCAGGCTCACCGGGCGCACGCCGATGGCCTCCAGGCGCCGTCGCATCCAGAGCGGTGTTGTGCCAATACCTGCGAGGGCGAGCGTGACGGCGCAGGAGCGGGGGACAAGGGACGCATCCTGGATGGTGATGGAGAATGGAAGAGGGCATTTTGGGAAGTTTGTAGTTTTTAGTTTGTAGTTTTTAGCAGTCTTCTTCCACTGGGCCAGATCGATGGCGACGCATTCGCGGGCGAATCCGACGTGGGAGAAGAGATCCGGGCGATGAGTGATCGCATGGTTATCAATGTGGAAGATGGTGTCGGCGAGGCCGAGAGCTTCTCGCAAATCCGTACCCACTGAAAGCTGAAAGCTGACACCTGAAAGCTGAGCGAGATCAATGATTTCGCTGTCGTCTTTCGCCGGGAACATATTCTCCAATCCGAGTTCGCCGGCCGCGCAAATCATGCCTTCGCTCTCCTCTCCGCGGATCGTTGCTTTCCGGATGACGGTTTCTTCTTTTCCATGCCAGCGGACGTTGGCGCCGATATGGGCGAAGGCGACAAGCATGTCGTGGCGGAGATTCGATCCGCCGCAGACGACCCGCTTGTCGCCGCGGTCGGTTTTTACATCGCAGACGAAGAGGCGGTCGGCGCGAGGATGTTTTTTTACCGTGAGGATTTTGCCGATGCAGCACTGCTGAAGGAGCTTTCCGGTTTCTTCCACGCGCTCCACTTCCGCGACGGATATTGTCAGGCGCTCCGCGATTGCGGACGCAGAAGCGTTCCGGAAGCGAACGAAATCCTGGAGCCAGTGGAGAGAAATTTTCACGTGACGAGTGTACGCGATTCGCCTCGCTTTCGCTAACGTCCTTCCGGGTGTATAGTCGTGGTCCTTTCCCCACTCATCGTATGTTTTTCCGCAAGAATTCCTCGTGTCCCTGCAGCGCATGCATGGTCGTCGGATGGGTGATCACCCTCTTTCTCTTCCTCGCGGCGCTCGCGGCGCTCATGGGCGTGTACAAGGCGCACTTTCTTGGAGGAGGCATGGTCTTCGGCACGACGAGCGGGTCGCTCTCCATTCTTGCATTCTCGGTGACGACGACGCTCTGGGCGAAATTCATGTGTCACTGCTGCGGGTGCACGATGAAGGGGGAGAAGAAGTGAGGTGGGATGGCCGAGTGGCTGAAGGCGCACGCTTGGAGAGCGTGTAACCCCCACA
>CAZWCH010000031.1:8774-10140 GCA_964632925.1 uncultured Candidatus Peribacteria bacterium | reverse complement strand
CGTGGACGGCATCCTCGTCCTCATTATCGTCCCGGGCGGGGTCGGCAAGACCGTGCTGACCCGCCTGCTCCTTGAGCGGCACCCGCAGTGGACGCTCGCCCGGTCCGCAACGACCAGGCCGCGGCGGCCGGGGGAGAGCGAGGCGTTCTACCGTTTCGTCACCGGAGAGGAATTCGCCGCGCTCGCGGAAGAGGGGGCGTTCCTTGAATGGGCCACCGTGCATAACGGCGCGCGGTACGGGACGCTCCGCGACGAGATCGTTCCCGCGCTCGACGATGGAAAGACCGTCCTCCGCGAAGTGGACGTCCAGGGCCTCGCGAGCATCCGTCATCATCCCCTCTTCCGCCGCCCCGGCGGGCGCTACCGCCACCGCGCCATCTTTATCGCGCCCGAGAGCCCAAAGCAGCTGGTCGCCCATATTCATAAGCGCGCGCCGATGACCGAAGAAGAACTGCAGCGGCGCCTCGCGAGCGTCACCCAAGAAATGACGTTCGCCGCACAGTGCGATGCAACAGTCGTGAGCCGGGAGGGGAAGATCGAGGCGACCGCGGATTTCCTGGAGAAGGAGATTCTCCGTACATAGTAGTCGTGTAGGATGACCCTGTGGGGCTGTAGCTCAGCTGGCTAGAGCGCTTCCATGGCATGGAAGAGGTCAGGGGTTCAATTCCCCTCAGCTCCACCATTCGACTCGCCCATTCGGGATTCGCTCATGGTCGTCGGCCCTTCGGGCCTCCGGCCACCATTGCATGTGTAGCGAGCATGCGCGGGATGAGATATTTGTCCCAAGCCCGACGTCGTCTATCATGACCCCCGATGCTTCCCCTGCGCACACTACGGACATGGGCGATTCTCTTCGGTTCCGTCGCGCTCCTCTCTGTAGTTTCCGTCGTGGCAGTCCGCCAGCGCAGCGGACGGGTGTTTTTTGCACAGGTCGGAGGATGCGCACCGCGCGGCCACATGTGTGGATTTCCCGACCTCTATCCAATGGAATGTTGTGATGGATCACCGTGTAGCAACGGATACTGTCCAGGACAATGCACGCCTGATGGATCACCATGCGTCGACAGTGATGAATGCTGTTCTGGACTATGTGTACCACAGGTTAATGCCGTTCCCATCTGCATGGGTCCGGATCGCTCCTCGAGCGCCTCCAGCGTCCCAAGCTGTCTAGCACTTGGCGCTCAATGCGGCGGTCCTTTTTCGTGTTGTATTGGAGATTGTAATTCTCAGGCTCAACCGCAACCCACATGTACTTGTGGCAATGGCACCTGCGACCAAGGTGAGGACACAACAAGATGTCCCAACGATTGCTCCCTCTTCTCCAGCGCATCCAGCGCCGCGAGCTCTGCCCAGCCGTCCAGTGCGC
>CAZWCH010000031.1:3113-8674 GCA_964632925.1 uncultured Candidatus Peribacteria bacterium | reverse complement strand
CTCCGTCGAGCGCTGTGAGCTCTGCCCAGCCGTCCAGTGCGCCTCCGTCGAGCGCTGTGAGCTCTGCCCAGCCGTCCAGTGCGCCTCCGTCGAGCGCCACCAGTTCCGCCAGCAGCATTGTGATGTGGTGCTGTTTCACCTCCGGATGTGCCACCGTGCAGCAGGGTGATGTTTGCACCAAACACTACACGAAGGGAGCATGCGAGACGCAATGCAAATCCGCGAGCAGTGTTCCGCCTTCCTCTTCCGCCCCCTCCTCATCGTCCTCCGCGCAGTCGTCGGACGGGACGAAGAGGTATCTCCTGTCCTGCGTCAATCCAGGCGCATCGCCTGACGTAAAAGTAGAAACATTCCCCGTAACGAACGTGCCATTACGGTCGACCGCCCTGTCGGAGCTGCCGGATGAACAGTACATAGAAAATTTTGGAAGAAGGCACTGCCTCGCCGGCATTCACGCCGCGGCGGGAGGGATGGGGTTCTGCCTCCGGGACGGGAAGTGCAACAACACGCCTGAGGACGCGAACCAATGCGCGGAAAATCAGAACACCGTGTTCGGCGACCTGTCGGATTGCAAGAAGGTCGAAGAGAGAATCGGAGAAATTTAGTGCGCGTCCCCCGTGAGAGGCGTACACTCTCCTTCCATGAGAAAGATGCTTACGCTCTTCCTGTTCCTCTTCATCATCGCTCTCCTTGCCGCGGCCGCGTTTTTCCTCCTGCAAAGAAAAACCGTCGCCCCCATTTCACAGCCTTCCGCACGTCCGGAATCTCCTTCGCTCCAAGATCTTCCTGTTGCCCCTGAAGATTCCTCGTCGTCCGCCGCACAGGAAAAAGAGCCGGCGGCCGCGATGACCGACGGCTGGTGCTGCCGCATTGGCTCTGCCGCTTGCGCGCGCGCGGCGGATGCCGCGCTCTGCCTTCGAACCGGCGGCCGCGCTTTCGATATGCACAAGGAACGCTGCTTCTCCATCTGCACCATCCTTTCCCGGTAACTCCCGTGCAGTTCCCCCCCCGCACGACCGGCTCCGCCCTTGCCGCAGCGGGCTTCCTGCTTGCAGGGATATTCCTGTATACCATGCCACGAGCAGCGTGGCCGGCACCTTCCATGCTCACCGCCGACGTAGCGGCCAATTGCGCGCTGGAATACGCAGCCTCCAATGGCCTGCACCGGTACCGGTGCAACGGCCCCATTCTCCCGAGCGTTCCATCAAATTGCTTTCGGGATAATCTCCCTCATGCTCCGGGCATCATCGTGTACTTCTGCCGCGGCCCCATGCAATACGTTTCGCCGGCAAGTTCCGCCCCGGCGTCATCGGCTGTGAGCGACGAATGCAATCTCCACATCAGCATGATTGGAAGCTGCCAGTATGCGACGGTTGCGTCCTGCATCACCAAGATCAACGAACATTGCCCGCCGGAACCGGTCGTCGGCAGGGCACGTTGCTGTGCCGTCGCCACGGGGTGCGGGAAGCCTTACGGAAGCACGGAGGCGCAAACGCTCTGTAGCGGCGCATCCTCGAGCGGCGCGAGTGGCAGGAGTTCCGGCGGCAATGGGTACTGCTGCCGGCCGTCCGACGCCATCGGATTGCCGGGTTTTTGCGAAGGACCCACAACCCAAGCAACATGTCAGTCGCGCTCGCAGGCAATGACGACGGGCGTCTGGTTCGGAAACGACATTGCTGCTTGCCAACTGAGCGCCCAACGAACCGACGGCTTCGCCTGCGCCGTCTCTTCCGCCAGCTCAGCGCAGCCTCCCGAAGGCTTCTGCTGCCTCACGCCGGGATCCGGGCAGGATTGCATTGCCACCACTTTCGTTTCTTGCCATGAGAAAGACGACTCCGTCTTCCATGCCGGACTCGGCGCGGACGTTTACAATGCGTGCAAGACGATCTCCTGCGCCGTCGGCACCGGTTCGTCGAGCAGTGGAACATCGGGCGGCAGCAGCCGCTCTTCCGTCGCAAGCAGTCAGCTGCGCTACTGCTGCGGATATAACGTTCTCGTCCCAGGCATCGCTGGCGCGCCACCCGCGTGTTTTACGGACATTGGCTTCCCCATTTCGTGCATCGGCAATGATCGGTACGACTCCACGGCGGCTTGCGAAGCGGCGTGTCCACCCTCTTCCGCGGCAAGCAGCAGCCGCTCCTCCGCATCGAACGGTGCATCGAGCTCCAGCCATTCCATCATCCGTGACCCCTTTTCGTCCGACGGCAGCATTTCCTCCCGTTCAGCCAGCTCGCAATCTTCAGCGGCTTCTTCGGTTGTTTCCGTGTCCAACACCGGCCTCATCGCCCACTGGCCGTTCGATGACCTCGGTGGTGGGAGTGCCGGCAGCACACAGAGTAGCGGTTTGGTACCGAGCTGCACCGATTCCGATACCGGAGGAGCCATTGCGGGTTTTGTGGATTACGACGTGTATATCAAAGGCACTCTTACGACAAACGATGGCCGAAGCTTCACCGATGCCTGCGAAGGGGAAGCGGTGATGGAACATATCTGTATGTACAGCGAGGTAACAAGAAGGACGGGAACAACGAGAAGTTATACCATCCGGACACAGAGAACTTCCTGCCCGGAGGGCGCTTGCGCGAATGGAGCCTGCCCCATTCCTTCGTGCACGGATACCGATCCGAACAACGACCCCCTTGTTCTCGGGAGACTGCGGTGGGGGAGAAATCCGGAATTGCTCGACGAATGCAACGAGTTCTACACGCATAGCACGCGCGCCGTGTACGAGAAACTCTGCGAATACAGCCCATTGCCGGACGGAAGCGGGCGGCAGATGCCACGGACGAAGGGTCTCGTAAAGAATTGTCCCGGCGGCATGAGCTGCTCCGGCGGCACATGCGTCTCCGACAGCTCCTTAGTTCCCCGTCTCTCATTCCTCCAAACTCTCCGCGCTGCCATCATCAGCACTCTCCGCGGATCCACCCTCCTCGGCCAGACTGGCGGCGGCGGCATGACTATTCCCGACGTCTCCGGCAACAATAACAATGGCATAGCTTTCGGAGCAACGCCCGTCGCCGGCGGCTGCCTCCGGTTCGATGGCATCGACGATTACGTCACCGTCCCGAACTTCGACGGATCGCCGTTCACGTTCGCCGGCTTCGCGAAGAAGGAGAATCCCGGGCAGGCCTACCCGCCGCTCATGGTATCGGAGCAGCCATCGGGCTGGGGCATCGGCTACGTCAAAGGAATGGGATCGACGACGGAGAATACGTCCTTCCCGCAGAATTTTGCGCCGGTCGGCCCTGCGCGGATCTTCCTCTCAAAGACGCAGGGACGGTTCTTCCGCTTTACGCCCGGCGACGTCTCCGATAACGCTTTCCACCACATCGCGGTCACGTTCAATGGCAGTACCGTGCAGTTCTACATTGACGGCCAACTCGCCTCCACGCAGGCGTACGCGGAAACTTTCGCGAGCGGGGGGAACTACCTCCTGGGTCTGCGCCGCTCGACCGCCGGCCACCCGGCGCCAGGACAGGAGTACGTCTCCGCCTTCAAAGGCATCGTGGACGACTTCCGCATCTACAGCCGCGTCCTCTCCGCCGCCGAGGTTGCAGCCCTCGCCTCCATCACGCCGTGCCAAGTTTCGCAGTCCTCGGCGTCGTCGGTTTTCTCCGTGTCAAATCGACGGTACTGCTGTGGAAGGAACTTGTTTCCACACTCCTTTGCTTGCAATATGGAACTGACGCCCAATTTTGTCTGTGACGTCAACAATCTCCGCTACGATTCCATGGGCGAGTGTTTACAGAACGAGCCGCTATGTTCTGGCTCTTCCAGTTCCTCTCTTGCTTCCCCTTCTTCCGGTTCTCCGTCATCTTCTTCCTCCAGACCATCTTCTTCCTCCAGCAGCACGCATACGGATTCCTCTCGTCCGTCATCTTCTTCCTTCCGCCCATCTTCGTCTTCCTCCAGCAGCACGCATACGGATTCCTCTCGTCCGTCATCTTCTTCCTTCCGCCCATCTTCGTCTTCCTCCGTTTCCTCCGCTCCCACCACCCACACCTACTGCAACGCGGAGAAGCAGTGCAAAGTCATGAGTGGCCCCGGCACCAACCAGTGTGCCACCGACGCCGACTGCAACAGAACCCAGCACCTCGAGTGCTTCATGGATTCCTGTCGGCTAACGGCCGGCGCCGGCCGCGATCTCTGCACGAACGACGCCGATTGCAGGGCCGTCCATACGGTCTGCCTCGCGAACCGTTGCGCTCGGGAAGCCGGCAGCGGCCAAAACCAGTGTTCCACCGACGCCGACTGTCGGCGGGAGACGCACCTCTCCTGCATCGCGCGAGGATGCAAGGAAGTCTCCGGCGCCGGCACGAACCTCTGCGCGCGGGACGCCGACTGCGTCTACACCCATGCGGTCTGCCGCCTCAACCGCTGCGAAGAGGCTGCGGGCGTCGGCCTCGCCGAGTGCGCGACGGACGCCGACTGCGCTCCGCGGAGCAGCAGCCGCTCCTCCTCCGCATCGTCGGTTTCCTCCCGTTTTGCAAGCTCCCTTTCTTCGACCAGCCCCCGTCCAAGAGTGCCTTCGGCGTGCTCCGATGGCCGCGACAATGACGGCGATGCGCGGATTGATGCGGCGGATCCCGGCTGCCACACGGACGGGAATCCCGGCAATGCCGCGACGTACGATCCGCGGAGGAACAGCGAGCGCGACCCTCTCCCTCCCCCGCCCTCCCCGCCGGCCGCCACCACCTGCGGGAACGGCGTCCTCAATCCTCCGCAGGAGGAGTGCGACGACGGGAACAGGAAGGATTTCGACGGCTGCGCGCGCGATTGCAAATTCGAGAGAGGGGCTTGCGGGGACGGCATCCTCCAGACCCTCGCGGGCGAGCAGTGCGATCCGCCCCTCGTCGCGCCGGATCATCCCTTCTACTGCGGCCACGATTGCCGCTGGGTTTCGCGCTTCTGCGGCGACGGCGTCCTGAACGAGGGCGAACAGTGCGATGACGGAAGGAGCAACAGTGATCTGCCCGACGCCCGCTGCCGCAAGGATTGCGGACTCGGGCGCTGCGGCGACGGTGTCATCGACTCCCTCACCGAGGAATGCGACGACGGCAGGCGCCTGCCGGGGGACGGCTGCGACCGCTTCTGCCGACTGGAGCTTCCCTTTCCCTCCTTTGCCACTGCTTCCGCCATCCCCACCTTGTTCACGGAACCTTCTCTCCCCTCTCCTCCGTACGCTTTCCTGCCATCCGGTCAACTTCCACAAGACCTAACACTTGAAAGCTGGAAGCTGGAAGCTCGTCCGCTGCCGCAGCGGACGACGGAGACCGGCCCCGAGCTCCTCGCGATCATGGCAGCGGGAGCGGCAGGTGGGTGGGCGTTTATGAGGAGGCGAAAAAACTAATATGCTACAATCATTTCCGTGTTTTTTCTGCGCCTGCATCGTTCATCACTCATCAGCTCGGCGCTCTGCCTCGCTCTGCTCGCCGGCTCTTCCGCCCCGGCGCTGGCACGTACGGATGGACAGTCTCCCGTGCATTGCAAAGCCCAAATGGAAGGTGGCGCTCCTTTTACCGTCACGGCGCTCGCGGACAACGGCATACTGTACTTCTGGA
>CAZWCH010000031.1:0-3103 GCA_964632925.1 uncultured Candidatus Peribacteria bacterium | reverse complement strand
TCCGGGGGCAGCATGTCTCCCGACGACGCCCGCCGTCCCCGTCGCCGGGGACAACGGGCCGTTCTCCGCGCGCGGCGATGATTTCCAACTCGACGGCGCACGGGACGGGGACAGGGTAACCTTCACGCTCCGGAGCGATACGACCGGGTCTTCCCTGGAATTTTCCTGTCCGCTCTCCTCCACCCCTCCGCCGACGTCCGCGTGCGCACTGAACGATGTGGAACGAGCGATCGCGAAGTGTATGGATGTCTATGCAGCGGACCACCCCGTCTGCGCCGTTCCCGTTTCTCCTCCGGAAACGCAGACTCTTCGCGCCGCCAAAAACCGGGCGGCGGCTGCGGCGAAGAGTTACCTGCCGCCGTGGTTCACCGCCCCGCAATTCATCCAAACGCTCCTCGACGGCAATCCGGAACTCCAGGGAATACTGCAGGATATCGAGCAGACGTGCGGCGAGAAGGTGCGCATCGCGGTCGTCCCCACCCTCCCTTGCCCCGGCGGATCGTGCCTCAGCGGCTTGTTCTCCGCCGCCGACTTCACCGTGTACCTCCGCGACCCGTCGCTTGATGAGTACGCGCTCACGATTCTCCTCCATGAACTTTTCCACGCGCAGCAGTACTGCCGGAATGAAAAAAAATGGCCGCCGCCGGGACCTCCGTGCGACATGGAGCGGGAGGCGATGCGCCCCATCTGCGCGTTCTACGTGACGGCGTTCGGCGGCCTTCCGGATCCTGCGATCCAGCCCTTCCTCTGCTCCCTCTGAGTTCCCCATGCGCCTCCGTTCCGTCTCCGTCGTTCTGATTCTCCTCTCCCTTTTTCTCGGGACGGTGGCGCTCTTGTTCATCCGCCGCGCCGCCCGCGAGCAACCGGCGCCGTACCTCCTCGTCGAACTTCCAGCGTGGCTCCCCTCGCGCACGCCGCCTGCCGTTTGGAACACTGCGGGGGAAGACGGCGGCGCGGAAGCGCCGGAATTCCCCTTCGGCGCGCGAAAAACCCTGCGCGTCGCAACGCTTCGCAATGACGATGTGCAGGCGTACGGCTTTGGGGCCCTCGCCGTCCACGAGCGCGGAAGCCATATCTCCCTCGAAGTGTTCCTCCCTCCGCTCCCCTCCGGTGATCGTTACGACGCCGCCGTGATCATGGATGACGGCACAGCCGTCTCCCTCGGCCCCCTGACGGACCGCGGCGACGGCTGGCACGCCGCGGAACATGATTTCCCCGGCCGCAACCTCGGCGCTGCGCAAGCGCTGCGCGTCGCGGCAAGCGTCCCGAAAGAACCCCTCATCGACGGCATGACGGTCGTCGAAGGGGCGTTGAACGACGTCATTGATTGATTTTTAACTGTTTCATAGTGTCTATCTCACGCTCCGCCATCGGGAAACTGCTCCCCATCATATCCGTGGCAGCGATCGCGATGGTATTCGTCTTCCGAATTGAAAGCTCACAGGCAGCGTTAAGCGACGAATATCCGAATTGTTTCATCGACTTCTACGGGGATGATGCGCAGTGCGTGGCTGCGGGAGGAACGCCAAGTACCCTATATTGCGATGGTGCTCAGTGTTTGAGAGACGGGAGGATCGGCAGATGCAGAATGGGTGACTGTGTAGCCTCATTCTCTTCTTCTTCTTCATCGACTTCGTCTTTCTCTTCATCGACCAGTTCGACCAGCTCGTGGTCTTCGACCGGTTCCATACCATCCTCAGCCTCCTCGGCTTCGCCTTTCTCTTCATCATTGACCAGTTCTGCACCATCTTCGGTTTCTTCGTTTTCGCCATCCTCCCCATCGGTCAGTTCCATACCATCATCGGTTTCGTCGGTTTCTTCGCCTGGAGGTGGCGGGGGAACTTGTCGGGAAACCGGTGCGTACTGTTGGTTTAATGATCAGTGCTGCGACGGTTTCTTCTGCGGATGGGACTTTGTATGTAAAGCTCTACCCGGGGAGGGTGGGGGGGGCGGAGGAAGCTCCGCAAGTTCTGCCGGTCTCCTCGATGATGGCGAACCCTGCGATTTCAACAGCCAGTGCCAAAGCGGTTTCTGCTCCAATGAAAGCGGGGTATGCGAGCCGCTTTCATCTGGCGGCCAATGCTCCAATGGACGTGACGATGATGGCGATGGTTTCTCTGATAACGCAGATCCTGGTTGCGCCGGGTGCCCCGAGTGCGACGAGAACTGTGCCGCCGCACATCAAACGGCTTTTCAGTCCTTCTTCGCAAGTGTTGCGGGATTATTCAGTTACCAGATAACGCAGAATCCGCCGGCATGTCTCTGTTGCAACACACTCACTGGTTTCGTCCCCACCACTCCCGGTCGCTGCCCCGTTTTTGCCGACCGCCTACGTCTCGCTCTTGAGGAGACGGGCGTTCGTCCAATGGTTGAATCCTATGACTTGATCCGCGGAACGTCAGGGGCCTGCAGAGTAACCCGGTACCTTTGCTGCAACTATCGTTACAGCCCGGAAAACAGCAATAATCTGATCATTGAAAAGAAACTGCTGTCAACCGTCTGCGGTTCTCAACGTATCCAGCTTCCACACGGTCCATTGCTGGATATTCCCCAAACGCCTACCAATGTTTCCACCCTTCACTCCACTACAAACACTTTTCTTTCTGGCCATACGCCCCGGCTAAATGTGCAATGCCGTGATCTTTTCTACTGCAAAGACACTCTCGGCTCCTGCACGTTTATGGATTTTCCTGTACGGGCGAACTGCCCACAAGACAGCACGCGTGTGGCAATAGGGGATTACGTTAGGCTTTGCCTGTCCTCTTCGCTCGCTTCATCTTCGTCTTCTTCGTCGCCCCTCTCGCCTTCTTCGTCCTCTCGACCCTCCTCATCATCTTCATCTTCTCCAATCCCCCCCTCCTCCCCGTACGTCAGTTTATTGGAAACGGCCCATTCCGTGCTTCTCGAGGGGCGGCTGGCTGTCTCTCGTACACAAGAACAAGAAACAGCTGTTCCCTCACTCCGCGCCGATGCTGCTCATGCGATTATCGCGACAGCGCTCACCACCGTTGAACAAGCAATCTCCGCTCCCCCCGATCAACAACTCAACGCATTGTCGGATGCGACGTTTGCCATTTTTCAGGTACTTATCCCTCACCTGCAA
>CAZWCH010000030.1:0-10265 GCA_964632925.1 uncultured Candidatus Peribacteria bacterium | reverse complement strand
CCTCGCCCTATCCCCCAACCCCTCTCCCGCTGCAGCAGGAGAGGGGGAAATTGGCACTATTCCTTAAGTTTCCACAGCGACCATCCTTCCCCCTGACCCAATTTTTCCAGCGGGACGCGCAGCCGCTTAAGATCCCACTCTGGCTCACGCTCCTCATTCCAGAAAATGCCCGTCACTCCGTAGCTGGCAAGGAACAGGGCAGGGTTGGCGTCTACCACTGCGCAGGCACCGACAACGAGATCGATTTCGTCCTTCCGTGCCAGCTCGCGTTCACGGGTAGTCGTCATTCCATCGTACGCCGCACCGTAGACAAGGACGGATTCCATATCCGGTCGGCGCAGCGCAGGATCGAGTGGTATTTGTGTGAGACAGTACCGCTCCGCGATATCACGGTGGCTCCGGAGTTCGTGCTGGATGTACGGTGAGTACACCACGTCGTGCGCCGTGTATGCCGCGAGGAATGATGACGTCTGCGGGTCGGAGAGCACGGTCGTTCTCGGAAGTTTTGCGAAAGTGCCAACCGCATCTGCAAGGTGCTGTTCTGCAAAATCTTCCGGTTCTCTGCTCCACTGTGCAAAGACATACCGATTGTCGTAGGCCGCCCCGGCGAGGTAGAGACCCGCACAGACAACAATGAACAGCGAAGACGGACGATGGCGGCGATGCATACTCCAAAAAATGGCGCAGATTGCGGAGAACGTGAGAAAGAAAATGTAGTGTGACGCGAAGAGGAATCGGATGCCGTGCAGGAGTTGTTGATTCAGGAGAAGGCCGGCGGTCACGACTGCAGCCGGAAGGAATGGCATCTCTCCACGACGGTACCGAAACCACTGCCATGCCGTTGCAAGTGCCATAACGCTGAAGAGAAACGACCATATCCACGATTCCGGAAACCGCGTGAACGCCACGCCGCTACGGGAAAAAACCTCGGAGTAGAGCGGATGCGTGGAAGCGGCGTACGTCTGCCATACAAACGGAGCGGCGACAAAAATCCCCACGCCGAAACCGAGGAGAAGTCGCCGGAAAACCGCTGCCCGTTGCGCTGCTACAAAAAGGAACACCACGACCATCCATGCCCATACAGCGGTCCATGCCCAGAAGTAGACGCCGACGAGCATTCCCATGAGCGCACCGCCGGCAATGATCGACAGCCGTTGTCCTTGCACCCCCCTCGTAATGAGCAAAAGTGCGAGGACCATGAGGAGAAAACTCCCCCGCTGATGCACGGGCCTGTTGATATCGTAGAGCTCGATTGCGACGAAGAGCGCCGACGCGACCGCAGCATGCAGACGAGAAAGCCCCCACTGGGACCACAGGGCAAGAAGAAGGAGGACAAGGAGAAAGGATTCAAAGCCATCAAGAATAAGGAATGCGCTCGCAACATTCACCCCGAAAAACCGAAAAATGGAACCATACAAAAATTCCAGAAATCCCGGCTGGAGCATGGGGAGCGATGCGCCGGTGAACGGAGCCCCGAGAGAATTCCAATGTCCTTGCAATGCCTCTTGCACTCGCGTGAGGTAGAGGTACTCATCGGAGTTCAGAGGAATGGGGAGGCCGTGGGAACGGGCATCGATCCTATGGAGGAGCTGCGGCGCAAGGATGAGAATAGCTGCAATAAGCGCAACGACGTACGATGAGCATTGCCTCCATTGCGAACGCCAAACAGGCATCTTGCGCAGTATACTGCAACGGCAATGCCGCGACAGTACGACCAGCTCCTCCCGCACGCCTTCCGGCGGTTTTCTCTCCTGAGCGCACGGAGAACGCTGGTTCCAACGATTTTATACTATGGACGGTCTCGGTTGCCCCTCACCCTAACCCTCTCCAGCGGGAAGAGGGAACACACTCTCCCCCCTTCCAACAAACCAGCCTTATTCACCATGAACATCCTCCCCCCCATGGCCACCGTCTGGTACCACTTCGTACGGAAAAATCTCGGGGAAGGCGTGGACACAGTCATCTTCGATTGTTCAGGTAGGCTCAACCCAGAGGATTTTCCCGGAGCGCGCGTCCAAAAATTCCTCAATTTCTATGCAGCGACAAAATCAGATGAATTCCTCTACCACATCGCAAAGAATCGCCGCATTGGCTGGCTCTGCGACGATGACATGTTCCCCATGAGTCCGATGATGCTCACCATTCTGGAACGAGAGTTCGCCGTCCCGCATACCGCCTCCGTGAGCTTCCGCCCGCGCGACTGGTGGCACTTCGTCATCGAAGGAAAATCCTACGAGGTGAGCAGCAGCTACTGCACCGCCATCAATCGCGCCGTCTTCGTTCGGAAAGAACATCTCTCCCTTCGACCGGCGGACGGAAATCCACATCCATCGCACATCGGCAAGCCTCCGAAGCGCTACGATACGTTCGACAAGGCGAATGAGATCCTCCTACAGAGGGGGTACCGGTGCTCTGTCCTACCGAAAGAAGAGCGCGATCTCTGCCTCACCGGCTTCAGCGGCATGAGCGGCGCCGTCGTGCTCCTCTCGTTCTTCCGCACGCCGGAGGAAACCGTCGATTACTACCGCTCCGCGCCGAAAGAGCGGTGGAGCGGGAACATCCTCTTTGGGACGCTCTCCTCCATGCTGGCCGTCTGCACCATTCAAGAACTCTACACGCGCCTTACAGGAAAGACTTACCCTCTTCCGTCGCTCCCAACACGAGCGGAACTCGAGCGCATCCGGGAAGAGCATCGGTGCTACCGTCGCCCCGACCAGTCCTCTACATGGTTTGACTCTGTTGCCGAGAGGCTCCGGGCCTCGCTCTGAGTGCTACAGTACGCCCCATGCGACAAGCCGTCCTCATTACCGGAGCAACAGGGTTCATCGGCCAGGCAGTTGTCCCCCGTTTCCTCCATGCGGGCTTCCGCGTCCGCGGGCTCCTGCGACCGGACAGCACATGGCCCTTTGCGGAGCATCCAAACCTCGAACGGGTCGTCGGCGACATGCGGGATAGAGCATCGCTGGAGCGGGCATGCGAGGGAATGGACGGCGTCTGCCATCTGGCCGCGGCAAAGGCGGATGAAGCGTGCAGCGCGCAGACGAACGTCGATGGAGCAAGACACCTGAGCTTTGCGGCGGAGAAAAGCGGGATGTTATTCATCATAAACATCAGCACGCAATCCGCCAGGCTGGTTCGGCGGGGCATCTATGCCAGAACGAAAGCCGAAGCAGACGCCATCCTTTCTTCGGCGTCTATCCCCGTTACCACGCTCTATCCCAGTCTCGTGTGCGGGGGTAAAGGGAGCGGCGCCTTCGAAACACTCTGGCACATCAGCGGGCTGCCGGTCGTTCCGGTCTTCGGCGGCGGGAATGCCGTGTACTACCCCATCCGCAGAGACGATCTCGCGGAACTCATTGTCCGCGCCGCGCACGCGCGGGAAATGTGGGGAAAGAGCTACGATGCCGGCGGCCCGGAGGCAATCACACTCATGCAGCTGGTGCGACTGCTTGCATCTCATAGGGGCCGATCTCCCGCTTTCATTCCGGTACCGCTCCCCATCGGTCTTCTCGCGGCGCGCCTGCTCTCCTTCCTTCCGCGTCCGCCGTTCACCGCCAGTAATGTCCTCGGCGGCGCCGAGAGCGTCACGCTGGACTCCGCGCCACTGTATCGCGCTGCCGCATTCACTCCGCGCTCTGTTTCACGCATCCTCACCGAAGAAACGGCACTGCTGAAAAACCCGGCGAACAGCGATCTCGTCGCCGATGAACTCGCCATCCTTTCCCGCTACATCCTGCCAAGGGCATGCCGGAGATGGAAACCGGGCCCAGTGGAAGCCGCGTGGTATGCGCAGGCACTCCGCGGCCACCCCACCCTCGCGACGCACCGTCTCGGCATTGCGCGGCGCTTGCCGTTCCTCTTGGGAGGACTGGACGCCATCACCAAATGCTTCCGCGACGGCCCGTTGCAGAAAAAATTGTTGATCGCCGCGACCATCGTGGAATGTCACCCTGTTTCGGCGGCATGGCTCCTCCCACAAGATCGCTCCCGCATCTCCATTCTCCTCCTCGCCTTGAACGCCTGCGCGCGCACGGGCGGAAAAATGCTTCTCGGCGCTTTTTTTCTGCCGTTCCCCGGTTTCGTCCGCCGTCATGTCTCACACGTATGATGCCATCGTCATCGGCAGCGGCGCCGCGGGCGTCCATGTCGCGCTTCCGTTGGTGGAAGCCGGACTCCGCGTCCTTATGTTGGACGGCGGCGTCGCCGCTCCCCCCATTATCCGAACTCCGACGGGCGGTGGCTTCGCGGAACTCCGCAAGCGGTCCTACGAGCAAATCCGATGGTTCGTCGGCGAAGACCTCTCGTTGCTGTGCTCCAACATAGAGCTCAGCGGCATGGTCGGCGGCAATCGGAACTTCGTCTCTCGATACACAAAAGAGCTCCTCCCGCTCAGCACAGAGCACGAAGACATCCTGCAAACTCTCGCGGAGGGGGGCCTCGCAAGCGCATGGGGCGGCGCCTGCACGTACTTCGATGATGCGACGCTCCGCATGCTCGGCCTTCCGCCGCAGGAAATGCGCCGCGCCTATGAGGAAGTGACGCACGTCATCGGCGTCTCCGGGCCGCAGACGTTTCCTTCCGTCCAACCGCCACCGCGCCCCGATCACCACGCGCGCGCGCTCCTCGCCGCAGCCGCGCGTCGCGCGAAGCGCCTCGCACTCCTTCACGCCACGGTCCAGCAGCCGCATACGGCGGCATTGACGGAAGCGCTGGGATCACGTCGCGCCTGCACGTACAACGACCTCGAATATTATTCCGACACGGACCAATCCCTGTATCGCGCCTCCTTCACGCTCGCGATGCTGCGGCAGCATGCTTGCTTTACCTATCGACCATCCGTGCGGATTGAGCGCATCGAGGAGAGAGACGGCGCAGTCCACGCGCATGGCCATCTCTTCTCTGACGGGCGCACGACGACCGCGGTCCACGAGCAGGGGAGAACGGCGATCATCGCCGCTGGCGCCGTGGGGACGGGGCGGATCCTGCTCGCGAGTCTCCGCCTCCATGAAACGCCCATCCCGCTCGTGAGCATGCCGCACGTGTTCACCGCCTGCCTCCATCCGCGGACGTTGGGGCGGGCGGGAGACAACCGGCGCTCGAGTCTTTGCCAGGTGCTTGCGACCATTCCTCCGGGAACGGATCACGGCGGGATCTGCGCCCAGCTCTACAGTTACCGCTCCTTCCTTCTTTATCGCCTCCTCCCGCTGTCACCTTTCCCCATCCCGGAAAGCCTGCAGATTCTGCGCCTGCTCACCCCGTCACTCATCGTCGCTGGCATCCGCCTCGAATCCACGTCCGCGAATGGCATGCTCGCCTTGGGGAAAGACGGCACGCTCTCGGTACATATTCCCGATAGCATGAAGAGCAACGCGCGATGCCGAAGGGCGCTCCGGAATATGAAGCGCGTTCTGCGCGTCATCGGCCTCCTGCCGTTCCGCACCAAATACATGCCCGAAGGATCGGCATACCACTACGCCGGCACCGTCCCCATCACGACGGACGGCGCGGCATTTCTGAGCGCGGATAGTAGCGGACGCGTGCGCCAGTTCCACCGTACCTACGTCGCCGACGCCTCCCTCTTTCCCATGTTGCCGGCCGAACCGCACACGTTGACCATCATGGCAAACGCCCGGCGGATTGGACAAAAACTCAGTGTTCGCTTGCGGAATACTTCATGCACTCCGCCGCCGTAAGCGCGTACACAGAGAACTGCGGATGATTTCGGGTAATGTACTCGGGAACTCGCAGCATCGAATCTCGATCGGGAGCCAGAATAACATATGCGGGACGCTCACAGGAGAGACGGGTTTGCACTGCGATATCCGACCGCAACCGATGAAAATTCTCCCATACGGGGAGGTCCCCGATAAATCCTTCCGAAAGCTCGGCATTGACGGGGGCCACGTCTCCTATCCAATCAACCGCTTCCTGAAAACTCTCAAACCCCTCCTGCGTCCATCCAAAGTCTTTCGGGAGCAGCGGAATGTTGAGACGATCGATCGCTGCGTGACACTGGGGCAGACTGTAGAAACAAACGAAACCCGCCTGCACGGAGAGTGCGGCCGCGAGATAGGGAAATACCAGCCACAGCGGCCACCGACGCCACGCCTCTCGAATGCCGAGGGCAGCGAAGAAGAGCAGGAGCGGGATGGTGACGACCATGAACCGCACCGTGACGGCGTGGTAGATCAAAGCAAGGAACATTGAGCCGGGTATCGCAATGCTTACCAGAAGATGACGCCGTCCATGGCGCATCAGTCCCCACACGGCTGGAATGGCAAGCAACATAATGCTGTGCATGGGATTCAGGTAGTAGAGGATGTTGTGCCAGACGTATCCAAGCATGTCGCCCTCGCGGCTGAACTCATTCGCAAGATGACCGTCCCGCAGAGAACCAAAGAAGAGAGCATTCCGCATCGGCCAGAGCGAAAAGAGCCCGATGGCAATCAAAAACTGGAGCCAGAAATACGCGCTGCGGAGATCCTTGCGCCTCGCGAGCAGCGCATGGAGACCGATAATGGGAATGAGTGTGAGACCGGGATACCGACTGAGACTCGCAAGACCTATGAAGAGGCCGGAGAGGAGATAGAGGCGTGGATGCGTTTGCGCCCCGAGATAGATGATGAGCGCCGCGAAGAAGAGGACGCCGAAGAAAGTGTCCGCATTGCCAAGAGAAAGAAGCCAGATTGTGGGAAAAGAGAAGAGGAGGAGCGACAGCGTGAGAACCGGCGTCACGCGGTCGGAAGGGCGAAGCAGCCGCGCAAAAGCGAACACCAGAATGAACATGGCAATCCCGTACAGGAGAGAGGCCGCCTTGAGTCCGTAATTAAAGCCGAAAAGGAGAATGGACCAGTACGACGCAATGGGGAAAAGCGGCATGTGGTACCAGTGCGGCACGCCGTGGATCTGGTACGACCATGTCGTCCAAAAATTACGGGAGAGGTGCGCGTATTCCATGGAATCGCTGACGATGGGATACCGCAGGTTTGGCAGCCAGAGAAGAAAGAGAGCAACGGAAATACCGACGAGAAACAGCGGCTCCCACAACCTTCGAACAGCGAACGGCATAGAATACATACTGGGGAAGCTCTGTGAACAATCCAATGACAACACTGTATCATTCTCAAAAGAAGGAACCTCTCAAAAATAGCCTTATACGAGGAAACAAGCCAAAATTTCGCGATACGTATTCGATATACGTTGAGTGAAATTTTGGCGAAGCTGACGAAGGAGAAGGCATTTTTCAGAGGTTCCCTAGCGGAACCAAAACCGCATGACCGTGAGAAGCCAGAGCGACCGGAACCAGTCGCGGTAGCCGATCTTCTTCCCCTCGGCGGCGGTGCGCGGCGCATAGGAAATGGGCAACTCAAGAATGCGATGGCCGCGACGCCGGAGGAAGACCGTCATCTCGCAATCGAACCGAAAATCGTTGTGACGAAACGGGAACGATTGCGCAATGTCCGTCCACACGAGCTTGTAGCAGGTATTCTGATCCGTGAGGCGCGTTCCGTAGAGGAGATTGACATACTGCGTCAGAAAGACGCCGCCGATGTAGTACTTGATATGCGCGACGGGAGGTCGCCCACGGAGGCGCCGGGAACCGTACACGGCAGGGAGCGCGTCCGCTTCGGCCCTTGTGAGCAGGGGGACGATTTCCCGCGGGTCGTACTCGAGATCTGCGTCCTGAACGATGACGTACTTCCCCGTCGCATGGACCAGGCCGCAACGGACAGCAGACCCCTTTCCCTCGTTCGCCTTCGTGAAGACGGCATCAATGCCGGGACGCGCCAGCGCGCGTGCAATGGCAGAGGAACGATCGGTGGAACCGTCGTCGACGAGAAGAACCTCCGCAAACGGACAGGCTCTGTGGACGCGGTCGATGAGGACGCCAAGGGTCCGTTCCTCATTGAAGAATGGAATGACGATGCTCAGGCGACGTTGCGGTTGCACGCCGGCAGCCTACAAGGCCGGCGTTTTCCTCACAACGGAGACATCTCCTTACAGATGCGCTCAATGAGCCGGACGAGGCCATGGCGCTCCACGACGGTGCGACGAAGTCCCTGGCGCAGGTCATCCTGTTCGGCCTGGGGAAGAGAGCAGAACCACTGCGCCACGCCCGCCATTTCTTCGGGAGACGCGCGGAGCGTTTCCGGAAGAATGGCCCCCATGGCATCCGCGCAGGAAATCACGACGCAGCCGCACGCCATTGCTTCGAGAACCGCCTTGTCGAGCGCCGTCGCGCTCGCGTGGAGGAAGAACGCCGCCCGCTGGAGAAGAGGGGGGATGGCGGCATGGGACAGCGTGCGCACTGCGACGCGGTCTTGGAGACGGAGGCGGCGAATGAGCACAAGGAGCTCTGCATGCGTCACCTGATCCTCCCCGGTGACGGGCGCGCCGGCGATGACGAGGTGGTACGACACGGGGAGCGCGGCGAGAGCATGGAGAATGATCGGAATGCGCTTCGCGGCCGTGATGCGGCCGACGGTGACGAGGAGCGTCGCATCGCGCGGCGCGTTCCCGGGCACGAAACGGTCCGTATCGATGCCGTGACCGACGATGACGCTTTTTTGTGTCCGAATAGGCATGCCATGCGCCGATGCGCTGAAGACTTTCCGCACGACGCAAAGCGCCAGGCGGAGCGCCATTCGCTTCCCGCGCGCCTCGTACCAGAGATATACGGGCTTTCGGAGAACAAACCAAAATTTCCACCCGAGGACGACCCATATCGGCGTCATGTGGACGAGGACAGCGTCGTACGCATGTCTGTGGCGAATGATGAGAAACCAGAAACGAATGATTTGAAGGCATCGCGGCCATTTCTTCTCTTTTCTGAGCGATAGTACCTGGACGTTCGATGGAAGCTCATGCCTGCCAACATACTGCCCGATCACCGTCACACACTCGCAGTGCCGTGCAAATTCCTCGATCCATCGGTGGAAGAACCCGAGGATGATGTGATCGCAATCGACGATCTGGGTGATAACAAGAAGTTTCATAGATTTCCACTCCCGGTCTTCGACTCCGAGGCTCAGACTCGAGGAGCGGGGGAGCCTGCCTGCCGGCAGGCAGGGGTTAGGGAGAGGGGATACGATAACGGAAAGATTGGAGAAACTCTGCGTACTCTCGGATGAGCTTTCTCCGTTCAAACCGTTGTAGCACATTCTGCGCCTGTTGCCCGATGTTCTTCCGGAGGACATCATCCGCAAGGAGTGTGTGAACTTTCTCCGCAATGTCCTCGGGCGTCCCCGTCGTAATCAGGCCATTTTCACGGTCACGGATGACATCGGGAACGGCACCGACATTCGTCGCGATAACCGGGAGTCCAAGTGCCATGGCCTCGAGGAGAACACGTGGCCCCCCCTCGCTCTTCGAGCACATGACAAAAATCTTCGCCGACTGCATCGCACAATAGACATCGCGCGGGGAGTGGAGCCAGCCGGCGAACGTGATGCGAGGTTGTAGGTTGTAGGTTGTAGGTTGTAGGTGACGCCGAAGGGAACCATCGCCGATGATGAGCACCCGTAGCGGGGGTTCACTTGTGGTGAGCCCTGTCGAACCATGAACCCCCGCTACGGCGGCAAGGAACTCTTCCACTCCTTTATTCGCCACAAGTCTCCCACAGAAAACGACGTCGTACTTCTTCTGAATAGAATGGTCCGGCGTGAGGAGTTCGTGATCGAGATAGAAGGACGGCACAACATGGATACGCTCCTGCGGCACTCCCCACCGGGCGAGCAGCTCTTGCGTCCCGGCGTTCACGACTCGGAACGCCGCAGCGCTTCGCCAGACCGTCCGGAGGTACGGGGGATACATCTTCCTCCCAACCCACTCTCGAAAATCCGCGGCAACGGGATAGCCAACAACATGGTGGATTTCCGCAATCCATGGCACGCCCGTCACGCGGTGGAGCAGCCACGCGCCAAGGCCATTGTAGAACGGCGGGTAATCGTGGACGGTGATGACACCGTATGCACGTTGTCCACACAACTTTTTCCCTTCGCGCAGAATCCAGAGCGGCTGATACCAAAGACCGTGAGGAGAAGGATATATGAAAACATTCCCAATATCTGACACCTGACACCTGGCACCTGGCACCTCCTGTGCCTGCGGGCACAGGACATCAATCCTTTCCCAGTGCTTCCGCAGCTCATCCAGTGTTTGCAAAAACGCCCCCCGCTTCCCTGAAGCGAGCAACCGGTCGCCGGAAATCATCAGAAGATTCATAGGAGGGAAATTCCCTCTCCCCGCGGGAGAGGGCAGGGTGA
>CAZWCH010000029.1:0-10294 GCA_964632925.1 uncultured Candidatus Peribacteria bacterium | reverse complement strand
GCCAGGGAACTGCGCATGTCGATGATAAAGGGAATTGGGAATCCACATTCACCGACCCCCTGCGCAACGGGCGCTACACGGTGACCGCGCAGAGTCGGGATGGGCGTGGCGCCCTCAGTCTTGTCGTGGATTCTCCAACGATAAAGGTCAAGAGCGTGCCCATACTGCGGGCCGGCCCCCTGCAGCTCGGTAAGGGTGGGGCGGCATTCCTCCTCCTTTTCCTCCTTTGCGGAAGTTTCGGCGGCGGCGCATGGTTCTATAAGAAGCGCCGGGGGAAGCTCGTTTTGAGGGTGGGATTGGCCGAAGCGGAAGTGGCGAAGATTTTCAAGCTTATTCTTCATGACGCGGAACGCCTGTCGAACGCTTCGCAGGGCGTTGCAAGCGCCGATGTCGCGTACGCGTTGAAGCAACTGCAGGAAAACATGAAAAAGATGGAGGCGTACTTGCAGAAAAGCCTGGAAAAAATCACGCGGTAGCCGTTGCGGGTCCTATGACTGTGAGGTTTCCCGTCGCAATGACCCGCTTGAGCGGCCATCGCCGCTCATCCTCGGGACTCGCCATCATTTCCTCCCACACGCGTTTCTTTTTTTCTCCTTGGAGAAGGAGAACCTGTTCATCCGCAGCACAGATGGCATTCAGTGACAGCGTGATCCGGTCCCGCGCGTCGGGGGGGCCGATGCCTTCCGGCGCCAGCGTGTGCAGGATCAATGCCTCGTCGCCGAGCGCGAGATCGGAAAGTGGCGGAAAGAGGGAAGCGATGTGCCCGTCCGTTCCCATGCCGAGGATGATGAGGTGCGGCAGGCGCTCTTTCCACAATGCTTTGAGGCGGCGCGCGTAGTCCTCCACGCATTCATCAATGGGAAGCGTGGTATCGGGGAAAACAATGTGGTCTTCGAGCGTCTCCCGCACCATGCGCTGATTGCTCTCCGGGTGATCCGGCGGCACATACCGTTCATCGACGAGGAAGAAGTGGAGGGCTCCCTCTCCCCGCCTCTCGGCCATGAGCTCGAGGCCGAATGGCGGGAGAGGGTCGGGGTGAGGGGCGCAGAACACCGCCCTTGGCGTTTTCCCCCCCGATAGCCCAACCACGCACATTCCGTCTTTCTGCTGCGCTTCCGCAATCTTCTGCCGAATGAACCGCGCAGCGCGCTCCGTCCATTCCGTTACGCTCGCACAAGGAAGGAACGAATACGGCATAGCGTTCACTGCGCGGCGGACGCGGCAAGGCTCTCGTACGTTTGCGACTGCCGGTCCGTCACGCCCGCGCGGAGACGGTAGATCATTTCCGCCATTGCGCCGCGCGTGAGGATTTGGTCGAAGCTTTTAATGGAGGGCGGGATCGCCTGTCGCTTTTCCAGGAAGCGCACGAACGGTTCGTACCAAGCGGAACTATCCGATGGGGCGATGGTGGAAGGGGAGAAACCCTGTGCGAGGATCTTCGCCGCCTCTGCGAAATGTATGTCAACGGCGGGGCGGAACGTTCCGTCAGGATAGCCGCCGACCATGCCGGAAACTTTGGCCTTGCACATGTACTTCGCGAACCACTGGTGGCGTGCGACGTCGGGGAAGACGAGGGAGCGGCTAAAGAGGAGAGCGGGGGGGATCGACGGGAGACAGCCCTCGATGGCGAGTGGGGAGAAGCGGGAACCAATAACGATCTTCGTGAATTCCGCGCGGTTGATCTCTTGTTCCGGCCGGAACGTTCCGTCGGGATAGCCGCCGATGATCTTCTCATGGGCGAGGTATTCGACGGCGTCGTACTGCGGATGCGTGAGGGGGACGTCGGGAAACGTTCCCCGGAGGGAGACGGCTCCCTGCGCCCGGTCGGCAGAAGGAGCGAGGAATGCAATGAGGAGAACGGCGATCCATGGAGACCACGGGCGCATCATGGGAGCCATTGTACTGAATCGCGCGCGATCCATGCAGCAGCAGCCGGCGAACCGGCGTTCCCCGCAGGATAGATGGGCAACGCAGTGGACGGCCGGTCGAGGTATGCCTGGAGAGGATCCACGAGGCGCCACGAGGCGCGGATTTCCTCGAAACCGAGGAACCACTGCTGTTTGCCGTGGATTGCTTCGAGGAGGAGGAGGCCGTGTTCCGGAAGGCAATCGCCGACGCAGACGAGGGGGTCTTCCAGGACGAGCGGGCGGAAGGCCGGCTCCGTGCCGCCGAGCTTCGTCTGGAGGTGCAGGCGCATGCCGGCCTCGCCCTGGAGGATGACGTCGAGGCGGTTCGGCGCCCCGCCGTTGATGTGTTGCGTCTCCTGGAATTGGATGGTGATGCGCGTCACCTTCCGCCCGCACCGCTTGCCTGTGCGGAGGTAGAAAGGGATGCCATCCCAGCGAGAAGCGCGCGACATGAGTTTGAGGGCGATGAAGGTATTCGTGCGCGAGAGCGGCGCAACGCCATCCTCCGTCGCATAGCCGTCGTACTGTTCCTGGAGGATCACGTCGGAGAGATTTGTTGCCGGAGGAATGTAGAATTGCTCGAGGGCGCTCTGACGACTGTCCTGAAATGCATCCTCTTCCTCCCGCAGGCGCATGGTGAGGAGGGAGACGATTTCAAGGAGGTGTGATTGGACCATATCCCTAAATGTCCCGACGTTGTCGAAGTATCCCGCACGCCCCTCGATGCCGCCGTCTTCCAGGGCGGTGATTTCCACGTGGTGGATGATGGTGTTCTTCAGGAGGCGTTCCAGGACGGGGTTCGCGCGGCGGAGGTAGTAGATGTTCCGTACCGCCTCTTTGCCAAGATAATGGTCGAGGAGAAAAATTTCGTTCTTCTCAAAACATGCAGTGAGAGCCCTTTCGATGCTCTCGAAGCTCTCAATGTCCTGTCCTACGGGCTTCTCGACGATGCACCGGAAGTCACCGCCGCGGGAATGGCCATGAACTTTCCCGGCGCAGAGGCCGTGCAGGACCGGCGCGAAGACCGCGGGGGGAACGGAGAGATAGGCGAGACGGACAACGTCCTTCCACCCGCGCTCGCATGTGGCGAGTTTCCCCGCGAGGGCGGCGAAGTCCGCTTCCGTTGCGTACTCCCCCCGATGGTAATGGACGTGCGCGAGGAAGTTTTCCAACATCGTCTCGTTCACCTCGCACATGTCCTTGCGCACCGCCTCCGCGACGAGTGCGCGGAAGGAACCGTCGTCCATTGCCGACCGCGCAAAGCCGACGACGGCGTACTCGTTCGGCAGACGCTTCTTCAGGGCGAGCGTGTAGAGGGCGGGATAGATTTTCTGCCGCGCAAGGTGGCCGGAGGCTCCGAAGAGAATAAGGCTGAATGGTGATTGCGTGCGGAGCACCGGTGGTATCCTAGCATTTCCTCCCCATGCTCCTATGTCGTATCTGTTCACCTCCGAGTCCGTCACCGAAGGTCACCCCGACAAGCTCTGCGATCAGATCAGCGATGCGATTCTCGACGACGCCTTGCGGCAGGACCCGCACGCACACGTTGCCTGCGAGTGTCTCGCGACGACGGGTCTCGTCGTTGTCGCCGGGGAAATGCGGACGAAGGGATATGTGGATATGAAGGCCGTTGCCCGGAAGACCATCCGGGAAATCGGCTATGACGACGCGACCTATGGGTTTGATGAGAAGGCGTGCGCCGTCATTGTCTGTGTGGGAGAGCAGAGCGGCGACATTGCCATCGGCGTCGATGCCGACGCGGCGGCGCAGAAGGAGCAGGGGGCTGGCGATCAGGGACTCATGTTCGGCTTCGCGTGCGATGAAACGCCGGAGCTCATGCCGCTTCCCATTGCGCTTGCCCACCGTCTCACGCAGCGTCTCGCAGAAGTCCGCAAGAAGAAAATCCTCCCGTACCTCCGGCCCGATGGGAAGAGCCAGGTGACGGTGCAGTACGCGGAAGACGGCACCCCCGAGCGTGTCGACTGCATCGTGCTTTCCACGCAGCACGCGGAGAACGTTGCGCACGCGCAGATCTGCGCTGATGTACAGGCGCACGTGATCGCACCTGTTTGTGGAGCGTACATCGATGCGCGGACGCGCTATCACATCAATCCCACCGGCCGCTTCGTCATCGGCGGTCCGCCTGGAGATTGTGGCCTCACGGGGCGCAAGATCATTGTTGATACCTACGGCGGCTACAGTCGGCATGGCGGCGGCGCCTTCTCCGGCAAAGATCCGAGCAAGGTTGACCGCTCTGCCGCGTACGCGGCGCGGTGGGTGGCAAAGCACGTCGTGAAGGCGGGACTGGCGCGGAAGTGCGAGGTGCAGATTGCCTACGCGATCGGCATCGCGGAGCCGGTGTCCATCCATGTGAGCACCTTCGAAACCCTTTGGCAGGCTCAGGGCAGGCCGGCGGTTGATGATCGAATGTTGGAACGTGCCATTCGTGAAGTGTTCGACCTGCGCCCCGCCGCGATCATTCGCGACCTTGACCTTCTCAGGCCTCAGTACCGGAATCTTGCAGCCTACGGCCATATGGGGCGGGAGGATCTCGGCGTGCAGTGGGAGGAAACGTCACGTCTCGATGCTCTCCTCCGTGTTTGCGGGCAGAAGCAGGCAGTTGCGATGGCAGCATGAAACGGTCTGTCAAAAAAACTTGACTGGGCGAAAATATCCTCTATTCTGGGGGGTTATGGAAACACGGAGGGAAACCGCTCCGCAGCCGATCACAACCGAGGACAACGTCCGGCGGCTTGCGGAACTCGCAGACCGTCCGTCGCATGACATGGAGAAGCTTGCGGCGTTCCTCCGCGTGCGGACGATCCTCGCGCAGGTCCGTCCTGAACTGAATGCCGTCTTCCGCGGGCTCTTCGAGAAAAATCGTCACGAGCGCGACGCCCGCACCTTCCTCGGGCGCGTGCGCGAAGCGCTTTCCGGCGCAGGGCTTACGCGGGAGGAATTCCGCCTCCTGATGGAGGCCCGCGATGTTCCGGGTTTTGCCGTCATCCAAACGCTCCTCGAAGACAGCATGTTCCGCGAGGAGAAGCCGCCGGTCACCGAGCGCGTGATCCGCGAGGTTCCGGAGAAGTCGCCAACGCCTTCGGGTGGCAGAGCCCCCATGTACTGCCCGAATATTGGGGGATTGGAGAATTAAAGAGAGGAAATGGTGTGCTATAGTGATTCGCTCCTTCCCTGACGGTATGGGAGGTGTTCCTTTTTTATCATCGTCCAAAGAAAGAGAGGTTGGTTATGAAGTGGCGGGAAAAAATCTTCTGGATTCGCTTTTGGATTCTCTTTGGTGCTGCCGTCATCGCTGTCCCGCTGGGACTTTGGCTCCTCTGCTGGGCCTATCTACGCCATGATGGAGCCAGCACTGGCATTGCCGCGGATCATGTGTCCGGGCGGCGAAGTACGCTGTACCAGACGGTCCAGCTCCCCATTGCCACTGCGGAAGAGTACTGGTGGAAGTTCGACGGGTCGCGGGGGATCGTGGTGACTGCATACCTCGATCGGTATGACTTCGAGGAGCGGATGCTGCCGGTGAAGGCCGACGTGCTCGCGCGTTTCACGGGCGGCGCGCGTGAGGGGTGGTTTGTCTTCGAGGCTGAGGAAATCGAAGGATCGCTCAACCCGAAGCAAATCGCCGTCGCGTCGCGCGGGAGCGACGAACCGATGCGGTACACGGTCCACAATCTCCAGCAGTACGGGAAGTACTGCTTCCGCTTCACCTTCCACTTTGGCGACGATGCCGAGGCCGCGAGGGTTCTGCGGCTCATCCGCGAGCGATGGGTGCTGCGCATCTTCGTGATGGCGCAGCGTGAGTGGTTCAAGCGGTAGCACCATGGAAGGAGGAATGTGGGGATGCCATCGGGCATCCCCTTTTTGCTTGCTGCTGGGCCAAATTTTTTGTATGCTACTGTGTCCGCTCCTTCACATCACCTTCTCCCCCATCCACGTTCATTCTCGGTGAATGAACATGCCGTGGGGGAAAACTCAAGAACAGGAGAAAGTCCATGAAGACAGCAGTGTTAGTGTTGTGTTCGCTCTTTGTGGTTCTGTCGTATGGATACGGTGGCGACCCACCGCAGGATGCACGGACAAAAGAGACGCCGGTCCTTCCAGACGCGGTAAATATCCACTACCAGTGTGTGGATGGGCATGTGCACGTCGTCCTGAATGATCATCCGGTTCGGACGCGCGTCAGCCCGGTGGACGTGGATCTCCAATGGAAAAACGGGGAGATCGTTGTCACGGCATGGATGTCGGCGAAGAAGGAAAAAGAAGAGAACACAAGTGTTGCGATCTCTCTCAAGAAGCCCAAAAGCCTCACGATCACCGGGGTACAGATGCAAGTCGTGTATGCGGGGCGGTACCATTTCACTGATGCGTTCGGCTACCGGTACCTTCTCGTGAGCGGCCCGCCGATGGAAAAGGCACCGGCTTCCCCGTTACGCGGTACCCTCGAATGGAGGGAGGAGCACGGTTCGCTCGTCACGTTCACGGAACCGTCCGTCGGACAGATGACGGTCATTCGTGAATGGATGCGGTATCCAAAGAAGAAATAAAACAACCCCCCACGGCACTGGGACCCCGCAACAAGCGGGGTCCCCTTTTGGTGAAAACAGTCTCTTGCTTGAGTATTTTATTGCAGTATTCTTAATATGGTATGGCATTAATTATAGAGTCATGCCATAATAAGAATATGGTACTTCTGAATCCTCGGATACGAAAAAGGCTCGACGAGAAACTGGCGAAGCTCAACAAACTGCGGCCACTCAGTGCAACGCGCGTACAAAAACTGCGCGAACAAATGGAGATTGAAATGACGTACAATTCCAATGCCATCGAAGGCAATAGTCTCACGCTCCGCGAAACCTGGCTTGTGCTGCATGAAGGCATGACCATCAAAGGCAAGCCGCTCAAAGATCATCTCGAAGCCAAAGATCACAAAGAGGCGCTGGATTTTCTTTTTGAACTTGTTTCAGACAAGCGCTGTACAATTTCCGAGCATCTCATCCGGAAATTTCATCAACTTGTTGTTCAAGAAACGGAAAAGGAATGGGCAGGAAGATATAGGAACGGCGCGGTTATCATCGGAGGGGCCGCGCACATGCCCCCCGATGCTCTTGATGTGCCGCGGCAGATGGCAAATCTGATGCGATGGTTGAAACAGAATGAAAGGAAACTCCACACGGTTGAATTGTCGGCCCTCCTGCATCATAAACTTGCCGCTATTCATCCATTCTTTGATGGCAATGGCCGAATAGCTCGTCTCATGATGAATGTCTTGCTGATGCGCAAAGGTTTTCCACTCGCCATTTTTCTCAAAAACGATCGCAAAAAATATTACGATGTGCTGCGGAAAGCGGATGATGGCGATGCTGTTCCCATCACACTCTTCATTGCGCAGGCCGTTGAACGGACACTCGATCTCTATTTGCGCACATTCACCAGAGAGAAGCCGGGAAAGCTCGTCACACTGGCCGACGTAAGCAGAAATACTCCTTACAGTCAGAAGTATATCAATCTTCTCGCTCGCACCGGACGCATCTTCGCGACGAAGCGGGGGAGAATCTGGTATACGACAAGGGAGGCAATCGAGGAATATCGGCAGAGTAGATTAAGGAACCGCTAGACGGATGGTCCAAGTGTATAAAACTGAATACCCCCCAGTTTTTAAGCCAGTTTGAGGAGCGTCGGGGATGAGAACAGTCGGAGTTGGAACGGCGGCGGCTTTTCCCGGTGGATCAGGGGTGGTAGAGACTGACGGAGAAACCGTACGAAAGAGGGGGAAGAAGGTGGAAGATCAACGTCAACCACTGTATTCCTCCTTTTTTCCGTGTTTCATGTCAAATCCCCCCTATTGCCCAGGAAAAACTGGGGTGTTTTCAGGCGCTGTGCCATTGTATTCCTCTTCTTTACTATGGAATAATCGCCATTAGTGTTCCTTGAAAGCACCGCAAGGATTTAAGATTCGTGAGGCAGGTACTTTTTTAAGAAGGGAAGGTATGCCATGAAGAGAAAAAGTTGGTATTTCATCCTCGTCGGTCTCGTGACCGTCGTTGGATGTGCAAGGAATGATGAGAAGAAGCCAGGCATCGTCTACGATGCCGCTGCGGTCAGCCGCATCCTCGGTCTTCCCTGCGAGATCAGTGATCCCGTCCCGCAGGCCAAAGATGGCGAAATCGTCGTCTACTACGGTGGCTGGAACTTGAAACAACTCCGAAACAGTGTTGCCGGGAAGGAGTTGATGTTGCAGGTACCGGAATCGGGCGAACGGGACAAATGGAAGGCGGACCCCGGCTACTACCGGCTCCTCCTCCCCGTCCCCGATTCGAACATGAAGACCTGGAACGAACAGCTCCGGCATCTGGCTACCATCGACGCCGCTTGGCGGGCCGCGCCGGTCTGCGTCGCAGTCACGGCTCTGCTCGTTCATTCGACGGTTACCGGCAACGATCTCCTTAAGAATGATAACTGGTACCTCTGTGCGGAGATGCCCACCAGCGGCTGCCACACCGTACTCGCATTCTTCAATGGTCGCGTTGGCGTTGGCATCGGCTGAGTTAACGGTCGATTTGACCACGTGTGGTTATCCGCCGCCCAGAAGGTCCGAGTTTCACAACCTTGATGCTTCTTGAAGCACCGCTACCCCGCAGCACTTGTGCTGCGGGGTTTTTTAGAGAAGGCCCCTCATCTTCGCTCAGTGCTGCTCGCACCTCAGGGTGACAATGCCCGCTTCACACCTCACCATGACATGTTGCGTGCATTGACTTTGTGTAAGAACGCAGATCATCCTATCCTCCTTATGCGTCAAGCCGTCATTGTGGATTCCGTTCGCACGCCCATCGGGCGCGCGCATAGGGAGAAGGGCGTCTTTCGCGACGTGCGGGCGGACGATCTCTCCGCGCTCACCATGCAGGCGCTCCTTATCCGTGCGCATATTCCCCCGGAACTCGTGGAAGATGTGTACTGGGGGTGCGCACGGCAGACCGAGGAGCAGGGGTACAACATTGCGCGGCAGGCGGCGCTCATCGCCGGGTTCCCCGTGGAAGTCTGCGGAGTGACGGTCAACCGCAACTGCGGTTCCAGCCTCGAGGCGATCAACCAAGCCGCGCGGAGCATCGCGACCCGCTGCAACGAGGTACTCGTCGCGGGCGGCGTGGAGCACATGGACCATCTCCCGATGGGATCGGGGTTCAATCCAAGCCAAAAACTCCTCGCCCGCCACGGCGTGCCGGCATTCACGATGGGGCTCACGGCGGAGAATCTCGCGCATCTCTACGGCATCAGTCGCGAGGAGCAGGATGCGTTCGCCCTCCAGAGCCACCGCCGGGCGGCTGCGGCGACGGATGCCGGGATGTTCCTGCGGGAAATTGTTCCCATGCGTGGCAAAGATGCTGCAGGAGAACCAATCATCGTCATGCAAGACCAGGGTATCCGCCGCGATACGACCATGGAGGCTCTCGGCATGCTGCAGCCGGCGTTCGTGAAAAACGGTGGAACCGTCACGGCTGGCAACAGCAGTCAGACGAGCGTGGGTGCTGCGGCGGCGCTCCTGATGTCGAGTGAAAAGGCAAAAGAACTCGGCCTCACGCCGAAAGTCGCTGTCCGCTCCATGGCCGTTGCGGGCGTGGATCCCTCTGTCATGGGGCTCGGCCCCGTGCCGGCGGTGCGCAGGGCGCTGGAGCGGGCTGGGCTTACGTTTGCGGATATCGGCGTCATTGAAATCAACGAGGCGTTCGCGGCGCAGGCGCTTGCGGTGATGCAGGAACTCGGACTCGATCCAGCAAAGGTGAACGACCGTGGAGGCGCCATCGCGCTCGGTCACCCGCTCGGCGCGAGCGGCGCGCGCATCGCGGCCACGCTCATCAGTCTCATGGAAGACCGCCGCGCGCAGTTCGGACTCGCGGCCATGTGCATCGGCGGCGGACAGGGTATCGCGACGATTTTTGAGAAGACAGATTAAGGGGGAGAATTCCTTAAAGCCTCTCTCACCACTTCCAACGTCCGCTCAATGTCATCGTCCGTGTGCGCGAGCGACAGGTACATCTTGCCGCCCGGGGCGCAGAAGATGCCGTGGCGGATGAGGGCAGAGCCGAAGGCGGCGGCCTTCTTTCCGTCGGCTTGGAGCGTGTCACGGTGACTATGCAACGGAACGGCGGGATCGATGAACAGTGTCTGGAGAACGGGGCCGTCGCCGATGACCTGGAGAGGAACACCGAGCTCGCGACTGATGTTCCGTATGCCGTCACGCAGGCGTTCTCCGATTTCTTCCAGACGTTTATAGGAGCCCGGCTGTTGCAGGATATCAAGGGTCGCGAGTCCGGCGGCGCAGGCGATGGGGTTCCCCGTGAGAGTTCCGCCCAGGAAGCAGTATGTGTCGC
>CAZWCH010000028.1:8425-10409 GCA_964632925.1 uncultured Candidatus Peribacteria bacterium | reverse complement strand
GTGAAATCATCGAATTTTCCACAAAACATCACGAAGGGGACAGCTACCGTCGTGAACTTTCAGGTCATGCGGATCCGGAGCGCTACGCGCGGCAGGCCGCACTCCTCAAAAAATTTCCTGAGCAACAGATTCTTGTGATCGGGGATGTGATGCTCGATTGCTATACAGAGGGCCTGGTCGAGCGTATTTCTCCCGAAGCGCCTGTTCCGATCGTGTCGTCCTGCGGAAAGCGGTTTGTTCCCGGCGGCGCGGGCAATGTCGGCGCGAACGTTTCCGCGTTGCGGGGGAAGGTGTGTGTTCTCTCTGTTTGCGGGGATGATCCTGCGGCGAATGAGCTGCGCGCCGCCTGTGCGGAGCACCGCATTCCCGCACAATTTGTCACCGATCCTTCCCGGAAAACGACCGTGAAAGAGCGGATTGTCGATTGCCGCACAGGGCAGCAGATTGCGCGCGTCGATACGGAAGATACCCATCCGATTGGCGAGGAAACGGAACGGAAACTCCTGGCGCTCCTCACCGCGAAGCATGTGTGCACATCCGCGGGAGCAATTCTCCTTTCGGATTATGCGAAGGGAGTTCTCACGCCACGCATCTTTGACCATGTGTACCGCTTTGCGGAGCGACAGGGCGTTCCGGTCTTCGTGGACCCAAAGCCGCATGGGGGTTCCTACATTTCCCATGTAGAGAAGGCGACCGTTCTCACGCCGAATGTGCGCGAGGCGCGCGTTTTTGTCGGTGAGCATCCTGACGAGGAGCATCTTGGTGAAGCGTTGAGTCGTCTATGCCAAGGAACGGTTCTGCTTACCCGTGGCGCTAACGGCATTGATGTGTGTGCCAAAGGCAGGCGCCAGGCACACTTTGCTTCCGTTGCGCGGGAGGTGACCGACGTTTCCGGCGCCGGCGATACCGTCCTTGCGGTTGCGGCCCTCTGCAGTGCTGCGGGCGGTTCTCTGGAGGATGCCGCGGACATGGCGAATAGAGCAGCCGGTGTTGCCGTAGGGAAGCAAGGCACAGCAACACTGACACCGGAGGAGCTGGACGCTGTTTTATAGCTTTTTTCGTATGCATGCTCCTGGTCATACACCATATTCTCTGGCGGAGGCCGTTCTGCACGCAGAGCGTTGCCGTGCCGCAGGGAAGACGATCGTAACTACGAACGGTACCTTTGATCTCCTGCATGCCGGTCATCTTTTCCTCCTCTCGCAAGCGCGGTTGCAGGGCGATGTCGTGATCGTCGGCGTGAATAGTGACGCATCTGTCAAGCGGTATAAGGGGCCGGATCGCCCGCGCGAACCGCAGAACATTCGTGCTCAAAATGTCGCGGGGCACGCGGATTTCGTCTTCATCTTCGATGACGACGATCCCAGACCATGGCTTCCCCTGATCCGCCCGCATGTCCATGTGAATGCCGCAACGTATGGAGTGGAATGTGTGGAAGCGGGCGTGCTTAGGTGGATTGGCGCCCGGCTCGTGCTCGTCCCCGTGCGCCCTGAGCTCGGCTCCACGACAGCGAACCTTCGGGGCTCTTCCCCCAGCCTGGCATGAGCACGATGCGGTGGATCTTCCTCACGATGCTCTCGTGGCCGGCACTCCTCCTCCTCGCCCGCATGCGTCGCTGTGTGGGAATGCCGCGCATTCTCGTCATCCAGACGGCGAAGCTCGGCGATCTCGTCGCCACGACGCCGCTTCTTCGCGCCATCAAGGAGGCGCGGCCGGAAGTGGAGCTCCACGTGCTCGCGCGCCGCGCAAGCGCCGCCGCCCTGCAGGGGAATCCCTTCGTCCATGCGGTGCATCTCCTGGACGACGGCTCCCGATCTGCTCTCATCGCGCGGCTGCGTCGCTTGCGGTTCTCGTGGTCCATCCATTGCATGCCGGATGCCTTCGGTTCGCTCGTGCCACTCTGGGCGCTGATACCAAAGCGCGTAAACACCTCTTCGCGCAAACGTGGCATCGTTGTGCGCCTCTTGCGGTTCCTTCACCCGTG
>CAZWCH010000028.1:5287-8415 GCA_964632925.1 uncultured Candidatus Peribacteria bacterium | reverse complement strand
ACCCGTGGGACGTCCCGTACGCAATTCGCACGCGCACGTTCGATCATTACATGGCGCTCCTCCGTCCGCTCGGGATTCCACCAATTCCCTATGCTTTGGATTTCTTCATTGTCGCAGCGGAGCAGCGCGCTGCCGAAGCGTGGATGTCCGCGCGCGGCCTGTCGTACCATTCTTTCGTCTGTCTCAATATTACTGCGGGGAACGCGGTGAAGGAGTGGCCTGCCGGGAAGTTCGCCGAGCTTACGAATTTCATCACGGAAACGCTTCGGAAAGACGTGGTGCTTTCCACGCGCGACAGTGCCCGGGCGATAGCGGTGCGCGCACGCGTTCGTTCGCCACAGCGTGTGCATGACGCTTCCGCGCTTCCGCTCGGCGAGGCTGCTGCGATGTACCGTGCCTCCTCCGCCTACGTCTCCGTGGATACCGGCCCGCTCTATGTCGCGTACGCCGTCGGGGCGCCCGTCGTGGTCCTCCTCGGGCCCGTTGATCCCAAGGAGCAGGTGCCGCCCGAAGGGCCGCGTGTTGCGCACGTGCCTCCTCCGACCGGGTGCGAGCCGTGGGTGTTCATTTCGCTCACGCCGCGGAGCGCAACACCCGAACAGTGCCGATGTATCGAGGGGACGGAGGTTTCTTCCGTTGTGGAAGCGCTAAAAAAAGTGATGCGGTGACAGGGCGTACGCGCGGATGCCGCTTGCGAGATCGAATTGCGGGGAAAATCCCAGCATCTTCGTTGTCTGCGAGATGTCCGCTTCGGTGTGATTCTGATAGAAGGGATATGGGTTCTCGAAGTACGACGGCGGCAGGTTCGTGCCAAGAACGTCATTCAGTTCCCGGATGATCGCATTGAAGGAGACAGCACGGCCCGTGCCGACGTTGTAGATGCCGCTCCGTTCTTTGGGCGCCTCGAGTGCCAGAAGATTCGCCCGGACGACATCGTCGACGTAGATCTGGTCCCGCCGTTGCTCGCCGTCCGCGAAGATCCGCGGGCGTTCTCCCTTATGCATAGCCTGGGCAAGGCGGCAGATCATGCTCGCCATGTGTTTCTTCTGCGCTTCCCCCGGCCCGTACACGTTGAAGTACCGCAGGCCGATGATCTTGATGGGCGTCGAGGAGATCCGGCGGCGGACTTCTTCATCCTCCATGAGTTTTGAGCGGCCGTACGCATTGAGCGGATGTTCGGCGACGCCGACGCGCTGCGGGGGGGGCGCGGCGCCGTAGACGGCGGCGGAGGAAGCGTAGATGACATCCGTGCCGCTGCGCTCCGCCCACTGGAGGAGGGCCAGGAACGCGTCGACGTTCTGCCGTCGCATGAAGGTTTCATCGGTCACGGTCGTATCCGTGCATGCGGCCTCGTGGAACACGCAATCCACTTTTTCCTTCCATGAGTCCCAGAAACCGGGGGCGCTGATGTCCGCTTCCATTGTCCGTCCCCGCACTGTTCGCGCGTTCCCCGTCGTGGTGGATCGGTCGACCACCGTCACGTCGTGTCCTTCCTGTTCCAGTGCCAGCGCCAGTCTGGACCCGATGAATCCCGAGCCGCCCGTCACGAGGAGACGCATATATTCCAGTATAGCTGTATGCTCTTTCCATGGGATTTGCCGATCGCATCGGTCTTACGCGCAAGATCACGCGTCCACGCCTGGATGCTTTTTTGAGGCGCCATGCGCACGATGGGAAAACATTGGACATCGGGTGCGGCAACGATCAATACGAACGATATTTTCCCCACCGGACAACGGTCGACGTCGTCGCACGACCCGGCGTAAAGGTCGACATTATCGGCGATGCGCACGATCTTCATCAGATTTCCGACGCATCATTCGATGTCATTCTCTGCACGGAAGTACTGGAACATTTACACACCCCCGCCATCGCCATCGCGGAGTTCCATCGCATCCTCAAGCCCGGGGGGCTCCTGCTCCTCACGACGCGGTTCATTTTTCCTCTCCATGATGTCCCCGGCGATTACTACCGCTACACGAAGTACGGACTCCGGCATCTCCTGCGCACATTCGCCATCGAGGAATTGCATGAGGAGACGACGACCGTGGAGACCCTGGCCGTGCTCTGCCAGCGCATCGGTTTTCAGTGCGACACGCTCGGTTTTCGTCCGCTGAAATTCTTCTGGTTCCTGAAGGCGAGAATGCTGATGTTCTTCTCGCGGATTCTCACCCGTGAGTTCGGGGATATTCAGCATCGGTCATTGGAGAAGAATATTCTGAGCTCCGGCTATTATGTGGCTGCCCGCAAGAGATAGTATGCGCCGCATCCTTGGCAACATCGCGCTGGCACTCGTCGTTTTTGCCGCGATGTTTCTGCTTGCGGAGGGCGTATGGCGGCTGTTCATTGCCAAAGGAGATCTCGGCCGTGAAGATGACCCCATCCTCGGGCGGATCAATCCGCGCAATGCCGCATGGACGATCCGCACGACGGAGTTTCGAACAGCGATGCGCACGAATGCCGATGGATTTCGCGGTCCTTCCTTGGAAGCAGGGCAGCGTCCGCCGGGTGAGATCCGCATCCTGTACATCGGAGATTCTTTCGTGGAAGCGAAGCAAGTGCCGGAAGAGGAAAGATTTGCGGAACGCACGGAGACGTTGTTGGAGGAGAAACTCGGTCGTCCGGTCACGGTCCGCGCTCTGGGGGTGGGCGGCGCGGAACCTGCGCGCGAACTCCTTTTTTATCGTCACCTCGGACGCTCGTTTGATCCGGATGCTGTCGTACAGGTGCTCTTTCCGGAGAACGATCTCCTCGGCATGACGGGGGCTTACCGCCTTGCGCGCGACGCCGAAGGGGAGCTTTCCGTTCGGGAAATGTGGGCGGACCCGCCGTTGCCGTGCCCGTGGAAATGCCAGTTCCTCCGTCGCTCCGAGCTCGCCGTGCAGGCGTACCGCGTCCTCCGGCGGTTTCGGGAGACGTCCTCTGCGGATCCTCTCCGCGGGGATTTTGGCATGTATACGGAGCGGGGGCAGCGAACATGGGAACGCGAGCGGCGCTTCGAGGTGACGGCGGCCATCGTCTCCGCGCTCAGGGATGACGTTGAGCGCGACGGCGGCCGTTTTCTGGCAGTGCTCATGCCGGGAGCGTTCGACATGCATGCATCGTGGCGGCAAGAAATCCAGCAACGA
>CAZWCH010000028.1:0-5277 GCA_964632925.1 uncultured Candidatus Peribacteria bacterium | reverse complement strand
TATGGAGAGACATTGCGCGAAGAATGGAAGCCGTCGGGTTTGATGGACGCATTCGCCGAAGCGCTCCGTGATCGGGGAATCGACGCCGTCGATCTCCGCCCCCTGTTCCTTTCGCATGTGACGGATCATCCCGACGATTTTCTCTACCACCGCCTCGATCCGCACTTGAATGCCGCGGGGCATGCGATCGCGGCGTCGGCTTTGGCGGATCGTCTTTCTCCTCTTCTCTCTCCGTAACGATGCCGCGCCCTTTTTTGCACAATGTGTTTCTCTTGGTCGGGTCTTCTCTTTTTTCTATTCTCCTCGTAGAAGCAGGACTCCGTACTGTCGGATTTTCGGCGCCCTCCTTCATGCGCGTCGATCCCGTCACTGGATTTTCGCTGCGACCGGGTGCGGAGGGGTGGAACCGCGAGGAAGGAGAAGCGCACGTGGCGATCAATGAAGATGGCTGGCGTGATCGTCCCCATACGAAGGAGAAGCCCGATGGGACATTCCGCATTGCTGTCCTCGGAGATTCCTACACCGAGGCCAGACAAGTTGCGCAGGAGGAAGTTTTTTCCTCCGTGCTTGAACGGGCAGCGCAGGAATGCTCATCGCAGACCGTCGAAGTGATGAATTTCGGCGTCTCTGGCTTTGGTACGGCGCAGGAGCTTCTCCTCCTGCGCAATCGTGTGTGGGCGTACCACCCGGACATCATTCTCCTCGCTTTCCTCACTGGCAATGATATCCGCAACAATTCGTTTGCGCTCGAAAAAAATACACAGAAGCCGTACTTCTCCTATGCATCTGACGGGTCGCTCATTCCCGATTTTTCGTTTCGGGAGACCCTCTTCTTTCGACGCCAGAGCTCCCGTCCATTCCGTATGCTCCATTGGATCATCGTGCACGCACGCAGTGCGCAGCTCCTTCTGCGGGTTCGCAATTGGATGAGGCAGAACACTGTGCAAGACGGCGGCACCGGAGAGCGTGGCCTGGATGATGCGATCTACGCGGCGCCGGTGGATGTGCGGTGGCAGGAAGCCTGGAGCATGACGGAAGATCTCCTTTCAACAATGCATCGCGAAGTGCAGGCGCATGGAGCCGGTTTCTTCGTTGCAGTGTTGAGTAATAGCATCCAGGTGCGTCCGGATCCGCGTATGCGCGAGCGCACGGCGGAACGTCTCGGCGTGCCCGATCTACTCTATCCTGATCGCAGGATTGCCGCACTCGGTCGGCGCGAAGGATTTCCGGTACTCACGCTTGCAGAGCCGCTGCAGCGGTACGCTGAACATCAGCATATCTTCCTCCACGGCTTTTCGAACACCCGTGAGGGCGAGGGGCATTGGAACGCCGTTGGGCACAAGCGAGCGGGAGAGATCATGGCCGGCGCGCTGTGCCGCGCACGCATGCTTCCGTAAGCGGCTGGTCGCCTTGTTTTGCTACACTGCTTCCCATGCGCACCCTGAAGCTCTCCCTCGGCCTTCTGGCGGCACTGACGGTGGTGCAGGGTGTTGTGCTCTGTGGACTTGCCATCATCGTGTACCAGACGGTACCCAAGAATGTCCTTGCCGAGGATACTATTATTGGGAAGTTTCCGGGCATTCTCGTTGGTGTGCGCATCGTCGACCGTATCCTCAATCCCTTTTTCCGTGGGCCGCGCCCGCCGGATCCACTCCCGCTCTATGAGCTCTCCATTACCGCGGATGATCTTCGGAAGATTGATAGGGAACTTCCGACGGCACTTCCGTCGCCATGGTACGGGAATCTCTTCCTCACGGAGGATCGCAAGGATTGGGTGGATGGCCGGTTTGTTGCCGATGGAAAGGAGTACGACGTGGCCGTGCGGGTGCGGGGTGATCTCTTCAACCACTGGGCGTATCAGAAGAAATCCTGGAGAGTCCGCTTCAAAGACGGGAAGACGTTCCGGGGAATGACGGACATAAACCTCATTATTCCGGAGGATCGTTTCTGGCACGCCGAGCTTCTCAATGCCCATCGTGCGAGGCAGCTGGGTCTCCTCGTGCCTCCGATGCGTCCCGTTCTGGTACGCATGAATGGCGGCCCCATCATGCTCTACACGGAGGTGGAACATTTCACGAAGGAGATGGTGGAGAAGCAGGGGCGGTCTGGGGAAAGCAACCTCTACGGCACCGGCGGCGGATCGTCGTACTTCCAGCAGTGGGATCCGATTTTTTCCGATGTGGCGTTCTGGAAGAAGTACGCCGAAGCTCCCGGGCCGGATACGGCGGAGGAGGCGAGCGAACTCCTCGCGCTTTCACGGAAAGGAGCCGCTCAGGAACCGGGATATTTCCAGAAGCTCGCGAGCATCGTCGACGTCGATCGCCTCGTGCGCTGGTATGTCGTGAGCCTGCTTGCCGGCAGCCGCCACGTGCGCGACCACAATCTCCGCTTCCTCTTCGATCGCACGCGCGGGAAGTTCGAACCGATTCCGTGGGATATCGGCGCGTACATGCCGCGGACGCTCCTCGCACTTCCCGGGAATCCGTTCCTCAACGAGGCGCTCGGCACCCCGTCCCTGCGACTCGCTGCATATCGCATGGTGTGGGATCGCGTTCGCGACGATGCGTGGGTGAAGGGAGATCGCGAGGAAGCCCTGCGCTTGCGTGCGCTCATGGAGCGGGCGGCGTACCGCGATTCCGTCAAACTCCCGAGTAATCGGCAGGTCAAGAACGAACTCGATCGGCTCGATGCAGTCATCCGGCGGAACATCGCTTTTCTCCGTGAGGAACTGAGTCGCGCGGAGCTCGTTGTGAACGAGCGGCTCCCGTCGCCGGGTTCCGCGCGCGGCGGCCTTCTTCTTACCATCGACGTCACTGCCCGGGGGATCGCTGGCGGTCGGTTCCATGAGATTTCCTTCCCGCAGCGTTTCCGTGACGCCGTGCTGCGGCGCGAAGTCGTCCTGCTCCGTGATGACGGGGACGGGGAGCGCGGACCGGGCGACGGGGACGTTCTCCTGACGTTGCGCGATGCGCTCGATAAGAAAGAGCGGGTTGTCTTCCAGCTTCCTGATGATGAGCGCGCGCTGATCTGGCCCGGTGATCCGGTCATTGACGAAGGAACCGAGGGCATCCTCGCTCCACCGGATACCCGCCAGCGTTTCTTCCTCGTCCGTCGCAGCGGTTCGGCGGCTCTCGGGTCCAAAGATCTCCCGCTGCATATCGATCTTCGGAATGCCGTCACTGGAGAGAAGGCGCAGGTGATTCGCGATGTTCTTATCGACGATGCGAAGTTCTCCCGCCTGCCGGAGGCGTATGCCTCGCGGGAGGCGTTTCTCCGGCGCAATGCCGCCTTCCGTCCCGATGGCGAGCATGGCGTTGTGCTTGCGGGAATTCCGGTGTTTTCGGAGACGGTGATCGTTCCCTCGGCGGTGCGGCTGCGGATCGTCCCCGGAACCCGTGTGCGGATGGGGAGCGGCGCAAGCCTTCTCTCGTATGGCCCGGTTGACGTCGTCGGAACATCCGGCGCCCCGGTGCTTTTCGAACCCGCGACGCGGAATGCTTGGGGGGTTTTCCTCGTTGCGAATGCCGAGGGTCCGAGCCGCATTGAGTGGGCCGAGTTTCGCGGCGGCGGCGAGGCTTTTCTCAACGGCATCTTCGCGTCCGGCATGGTCGCGTTCCACGGCAGCCCCGTGACCGTGCGTCACGCGACATTTCGCGAAGCCCGCGGCGATGATGCGCTGAACACGAAGGGGGTTCCTGCGGACGTTGCCGATGCGCTGTTCGAGGACAATGCTTCCGACGGATACGATGCGGACAATCCACCGTCGGGGGCAATTGAGCGCGTCGTGTTCCGTGGGAATGGCGGGGACGGCATTGATCTTTCGTGGGCGGATATCGTCATCCGGAACGTCACCGTGGACGGAAGCGGGGACAAGTGCATTTCCGTCGGGGAGAACTCCCATCCGACGATTCTGGATTCCACGCTCAAAGGGTGTGCGATTGGCGTCGCCTCGAAGGACAGTTCGGAGGCGACCGTCGAGCGCGTGCGATTCATCGGGAACAAGGTCGCCCTCTCCGCTTACATCAAGAAGCCTATTTTCGGCCCCTCATCCATTATTGTCCGGCAGAGTTCCTTCGATGGGAATGCCGTCCAATCCGAGGCGCTCAACGGGTCGACCGTTACCGTTGAATAACATGATGCGCTTGCGTCATCCCTCTGCACAGACGCCGCTCCACTTCCGCCGGATGGAAGTGAAGTATCTGCTGCCCGATCGTCTGGCGCCTTCGTTCCTCGATCGTATCGCTCCGTACACGGAGGTGGATCCGTTCCTCGTTGCTTCGGGGCAGGGGCAGACGCAGTATCCCGTGACGTCTCTCTACTTCGATTCCATAGACCTCCATGCACTTGCAGAGAAGGATGCCGGGCTCCTTTCCCGCAGGAAATTGCGCTTGCGCACGTACGGGGAGGAATTCTCGGAACGCGCGTCCTGCTTTCTCGAAATCAAGCGCCGCCATGACTTTGTCGTTTCCAAGGACCGTCTCGCCCTCTCGGTCGGCCGCGTCAGTCATGCTCCGACGGAAGATCTCCTGTCGCATCTCCTCCACCGCATCGAAGCGGATGCCCGCGTGACCGCGGAGGCGAACATCCTCCACCGCCGGTACAATCTCCAACCGACGGCGCTGGTGCGGTACCTGCGGATTCCCTTCGTTGCCCGCCATGACCGGCGCTTTCGCATCACCGTTGATCGGGATCTCGCGGGGTTCTGGCGGCCGGCGCGCTTCCTCGGCCCCGTGCCTCTCCACCGCTGCCTCATCGGCTACAGCGTCATCGAGCTCAAGTGGAACCATGCCGTTCCCTCCTGGTTCCATGCCGCCATTCAAGATTTCAATCTGGTGCGCACCGCGTTCTCCAAGTACGCCGTCACCGTCCTTTCACTTCGTGACGTTTTTTCCGGTGTTCCGGTCTCCATACTGCGTCCCGTCGCGTCTTTCTTCTGAGGCGCCCTTCCGGTACACTTTCCTCCGATGCAACCGGTTATCCCCGATGTCTCCCTTGGTCTCGGCATCGATCCCGTTGCCGTGGGTATCGCGCTTCTCGGGAGCTTTCTCCTCGGCCTGATCATCGCGTTCGTCTACCGGTCAACGCACCGGGGCTTGAGCTATTCCCAATCGTTCCAGTTTTCTCTCGTCCTCCTCGGGATGCTCGGGTCCGCCGTCATGATGATCGCGAGCGGGAGCATCATCCGGGCGGTTGGCCTGCTCGGCGCTTTTTCCCTCATCCGCTTCCGCACGGCGGTGAAGGATCCGAAGGACATGGCGTACATCCTCTTCGTCCTCG
>CAZWCH010000027.1:0-10587 GCA_964632925.1 uncultured Candidatus Peribacteria bacterium | reverse complement strand
GAAAGGAGGAGGCGCGTGCAATCGGACGCATCCTTCGCTTCGCGCAGTCGTTTGGCGTCGTGTGTCTTGTGTGTGCAGATTCAGTTCCTGTCTATTTCCTTGGAGAAAGACATGACCTGACGTTGAAGATGTTGAAGAACTGCAGCGTTCCTGAAGGAACGCAAACCAGCGCCCCGGACCAGATTGGTCCGGGGCGCTTTCACATGAGCGAACTAATCTCTCTTATCCTCCAAAAGTTCCAGCTTTCTTTTACGTTCACGCTCCAGATGTTCTCCTAAAGCCTGCATCTGAAGGACATTAATAAAATCTGCACCGTGCTCTTCTAACCATGCTCTTCTCTCTTCTGGAGATGTTTCTTTGTCTTCGGATGGGGTGGGATGCATATGCCCAAATGATATCCCCTGGTACACTCCCTTGTCATGTCCAAGAAGAAATCCCCTTCTTCAGGGAAACCCTTCACCCTCGTTGCCCCCTTTCTACCTACCGGCGACCAGCCGAAGGCGATTGCCAAGCTTGTTGAAGGAGTAAAAAAGGGGGAACAACATCAAACACTCCTGGGGGCCACCGGCACCGGAAAGACGTTCACCATGGCGAATATCGTCGCGGAGACCCAGCGGCCGACGCTCGTGATCGCGCACAACAAGACGCTCGCCGCGCAACTCTGCAGCGAGTTCCAGCAATTTTTCCCGGAGAATGCCGTCTCGTACTTCGTCTCTTACTACGATTACTACCAACCGGAGGCGTACATCCCCCACACAGACACCTATATCGAGAAAGACGCCTCGATCAACGCGGAGATCGAGAAGTACCGCCATGCGGCGACGATGAATCTCCTCACGCGGCGCGACACGCTCATCGTCGCGTCCGTCTCCTGCATCTACGGGCTCGGGAATGTCGAGGACTACGAAGCGCTCGCGATAAAACTCGAACGGGGGATGCCGATCCAGCGCGACACGCTCCTCCGCCGCCTCACCGACATCCAGTACCGGCGGAGCCACATCGAATTCAAGCAGGGGATGATCCACGTCCTCGGAGACACCGTGGAAATTTTCCCTCCGAGCGCGGATACGGTCATCCGCATGGAGATGCCGTTCGATGAAGTTGAGAATTTGCAGGAGGTGGACAGCTTCACCGGAGAAATCATCCGCGAACTGCAGGAAGTCGTCATTTTTCCCGCGTCGCACAATGTGACATCGAAGGAAAAGATCAAGCATGCCTGCGAGGGGATTTTGGCGGAGCTGAAAGAACGAGAGACGGAACTCTTGAAAAAGGGCGAACACGCAAAGGCGGAGCGCCTGCGCCAGCGGACGGAGTACGATGTGGAAATGCTTCGAGAAACGGGCTACTGCACGGGGATCGAGAACTACACGCGGTACTTCGGGAATGGCGGCGCCCCGGGGCAGCCTCCCTCAACCCTGCTCGACTACTTTCCGCACGATCTCCTCTGCATCATCGATGAATCGCACATGACCATCCCGCAGATCGGAGGGATGCACGAGGGGAATCGCAGCCGGAAGCAAACCCTCATTGATTATGGGTTCCGATTGCCGTCAGCCCACGATAACCGCCCCCTGCGCTTCGAGGAATTTGAGGAGCGGATCCCCCAACGCATCTATGTATCCGCCACACCAGCAAAGTACGAGCTGGAGCACACGCCCAAGGTGTGGCTTACAGAGCAGATTATCCGTCCCACAGGACTCCTCGACCCCGTCATCACCGTGCAACCGACCAAGGGACAGGTGGATGACATTCGTCGTGAACTCGATGCGACGATCCGCCAGAAAGAGCGCGCCCTCGTCACAACCCTCACGAAGCGCCTCGCGGAAGACCTCACGAAGTTTTTCCAGGAGCGCCAATACAAGGTGCAGTACCTCCACAGTGATGTGGAGACCCTTGAGCGCATCGAGATTCTCCGTCGGCTCCGTACGGGAGAGATCGATATTCTGGTGGGCATCAACCTTCTCCGGGAAGGGCTCGACCTTCCCGAAGTGAGCTTCATCGCGATCCTCGACGCCGACAAGCAGGGGTTCCTCCGCTCGCGCGACGCGCTCATTCAGACAATCGGCCGCGCCGCTCGCAACGTCCACGGCCACGTCACGCTCTACGCTGACCGGGAAACAGCGGCCATGCGCGATGCGATCGCGGAAACCAACCGACGGCGCGGCATCCAGGAGGCGTACAACGTGAAACACGGCATTACGCCGAAATCGATCGAGAAAGCGGTCCACGATATTTCCGAGGAGGAGCGAAAACTGGAACTCCGTCGTCCACGCCACGATCACGCGAAGATTCCGAAGGATGAGAAGCTCCGCCTCATGAAGGAGCTGGAAGACCAGATGGCGATTGCGGCGGAGAACCTGGAGTTTGAAAAGGCAGCGGACCTGCGGGACGAAGTCGATCTTTTGCGGAAAGAGCTTGGAATGTTTCGATAGGAGCGCAACCATCACCCTGCCCTCTCCCTTCAAATGGAGAGGGTGATCCCAACGAACAGCATACCCGCCGCATACACCCCCGCCACGACGTCATCGAGCATGACGGTTATGGGAATATGCTCCGCATCGTCGATGCGCTGAATCCCCAGCGGCTTGAGGCCGTCGAAGAAGCCGAAGACCCCCGTCGTGACCACGCCGGCGACGAGTGGATGTGCTGTGCCCTGCGGAAAGAAAAGGAAAGGGGACGCCGCGATGAGCACGCCGAGCACTTCATCGAGGACGATCCACTCATGGTCATGTTTTTTTCCAGCGCGGACGAGGGGAATCGCCAATCCGCCCATCAGGAGAAGAACAGGGAGCGCGGCAAGAAACACGGCCGCGCGGAGCGCGAAAGGAACAGGAGAAGCGGCAAAAAACCACGGCAGCAGGAAACCGGCAACGGCGGCTGTCATCCACGACCCTTTGGGAAGGAAACCGATGCCGCCGCAACTGAGGAGGAACTGCGCGAGTGATTTCATGACGCAAGTGTAGAGTTTCCGGAGCACGCGCGCATTCTATGAAAAAGGGAAAATCCTCCGTTCATCGAAAGAGTTGCACCGCGTCCCGGTATCCCTCCGGCGTCCCGGTATCGATGCGTCTGCCCTCCGCTTCGTAGCCGTAAATCGGCGTGTCCGGAAGTTGTCGAAGAAAAGAATCAACGAGGCGGATCTCGCCGGCAGAGCCGCTTTGGATCGATGGTAGGACGGAGAATGTCGAGCGGGGAATGAGGTATTTCCCCACAATGCCGAGCGTCGATGGCGCAGCATCCGGCTCCGGTTTTTCGACGAGCCCGGTCACGCGACGGAGGCGGCCCGCCGGCCGCGCAGAGTCCACCGCGACGATGCCGTATTTTCGCACGTGCTCGCGTGGAATGTCCTCGAGACAGAGGAGAATCGCCCCTCCCGGCAATTTCCCATAGACGCGCGCCATTTGCGCGAGACCGCTCTCCGCACCAACGATGAGGTCGTCGCCGAAGAGGACGGCGACCGGATCGCTCTGCACCCAATCCAGCGCCTGCAGGACCGCGTGTCCGTCGCCGAGCTGCTCGTTCTGATAGATCGTCGTGAAGCGCACGGCGTCATAACGGCACAGCTCCCGCAGCGCATCTCCCCTTCCCCTTTGCGCAAGAAGCGCCTCGAGAGCTGTATTTTTGCTGAAGTATTGCGGAATAAGCTCTTTCCCGCGACTGATGACGAAGCAAATGTCCGCGATGCCTGCCGAAAGGCATTCATCGACGAGGAATGCAATCATCGGCTGATTCCCAAGGGGGAGCATTTCTTTTGGCACAACTTTTGTCCAGGGAAGAAAGCGCGTTCCAAGCCCTGCAACCGGTAAAATAGCCTGTGTAAGCTGCACCGTGGTAGTGTAACGGTCCGGAGGGTTGTTTGACAAAGAATTTCATTAGTATAAAATATTGACAGAAACACGTACATCCATATCCTCTGCGCCCGTATGAGTCCTTCCAAATTAGAGGCGGAAAAGGTGAAAGTCGTCTATCCGGCCTACGACAATGTCCAGTTGCTCCTCTGGGCAATCGCGCATCCGCAGGAATGGCGCCGGAAGAAAGACGAAGTGCGGAAAGTGCGGCGCGCGTACCGTGATCTCGGCGCGATCCTCAAGGAGGACACCAACGCCGCCATCATCGGCGCGTGGTTCGGCGACGACACCGGCGCAGTCGTCCGCTCCATGCGCGACGTGCGGGAACACGTGCGCAAGCTCATTCCGCGTTGATGCGGACCCATTCGGCTCGGCCACTCTGGCCTCGCTCAGGGCAAGCTACAACAGAAGGAAGCATCAGCCCTCACTGATGCGCACTATTTTCACTCGCTCCTCTTTAGGGACGATAATTTTGAGAATGCACTCTTTATTGAACGTCGCCTTGACGCGGCGGGGATCCACGGAACATGGGAGAGTCACCGACCGGCTGAATTCCCCCCAAAAACACTCCTGAAGACAGTATTGTTCAGAGGGGACTGTTTCCGCCTGGCGACGGGCACCGCGAACGGTTACCACGTTATCACTCACTTCAATATCGATATCACTCACGTGCACTCCCGCCAGCGGACACTTGATGATGTAATAGTTGTCCTGTTCGTAAATGTCGATGGCGATGTGACCAACGGGGGATTTTTGCGGGGCCTCCGCTGCGCTGCGCTCCTGCCCGAGAGCGGAGAAAATGCCGTGCAGCGGTGAGGGACTCATGGGAGAGATTGTACGGGTGGAATCCATTACTCTCCAGTGGAGAGCACTGGCATGGATAGTGGAGTTATGATGCGATAGAAGTACTCTATCACTTCGCCAGGCAGCACTCGCTGGCCCGATTGAATCCGAACCGCATCGGGCTGCGCTCGTGCAGCCTGGCTACGCAGCCTTTCTTCTCCACCACTCCACTGCTCCCGGCAGGAGAGAAATCCCAATGATGCCGAAGATGACGAGCGTGAAATTCTCGCGGACGACGGGGATGTTCCCGAAAAGCACCCCTCCAAAAACAAAGAGAAACACCCAGAGGATTCCACCCGCGACGTTGTACAGAAAAAATTGCCGGTAGGGCATGCATCCGATGCCCGCGACGAAGGGGGCGAACGTCCTGATAATCGGAACGAAGCGCGCGAAGACGATCATCTTCGCTCCGTGCGTCCGATAGAAATCTCGCGTGCGATCGAGGTACTCTCTCCTGAACAACAGGTGCGTTTCGGATCGGAACACGCGCGGACCGATGCGCCGACCGACGGCATAGTTCACGGAGTCGCCGCAAATCGCCGCAACGGAGAGCGTGCCTGCGAGTATCCACGGGTCGAGCATGTCGAGACCGGCAAACGCGCCGGCGGCGAAAAGGAGGGAATCTCCGGGGAGAAAAGGGGCGATAACCAGCCCCGTTTCCGCAAAAACGATGAGGACGAGAATGGCGTACGTCCACGCGCCGCACGCCGCAAGAATCCACTGAAAATGCGCATCGAGGTGGAGCACGACATCGGCGAGACGCAAGAGAAGTTCCATGGCGCTCAGCGCACCGTAGCGGGAGTCGCGCGCGCGGACAAGAATTATACCATTGCATATCGGCGATATGTGAGTAGAATGCCTCCGCTCTCCGTCTTCTAAAGAACATGAATTTGGCTTCCATAAACCATTTTTTCCTGTTTTATGTCTTCGACCGTACTCCTTCGTAATTCCATCCGCCGCCTCCGCTTCGAGCGGTCCATGACGCAGGAGGAACTCGCGCTGCGGACCGGCGTCAGCCGGCAGACGATCATGAGCATCGAGCGCGGCGATACGAACCCCTCCGTTCTCCTCGCTCTCAAAATCGCCGCTGCCTTCGGCCTCCCGTTGACGGAGGTGTTCGATATGGATGGGAAGCTTGCGCCAGTGTAATGACACACGCTCGCTCTGAGTCATCCTACTCTCATGGGCGCGATTGAATCCGAACCGCATCGCGCTGCATTCGAGCAGGATGGCTCAGATCTTTGCATGAAAAACATCGTGCGACATCCGGCAGAACGCGGATGTCATCGATCATGATCTGCGGCGTCCGTCGTCCGTTCCATGTATTGATTCCCAATCGGCAGACGATATCGACGGGATGAGAGAGGTGCGTCTGGAGGGAACTGAGACCGAATCCGATGGCACGGAGAGATCCGATGGATGCGGCGAGGTGTTTGCCCGTGTTTCCGACGAGGCGAGGAGATTGAAGGGAGATGTTTTGCAGGAGGAACCGGGGTTCGTGATTTCCCTGACCGAAAGGTTCAAGTTCCTGGAGACGTTCGCAGAGGTCGAGCGTGATGGCGGATGGTGGAAGGATGGCATCAATAGTGACAGCGGAGACTAGGTCTTCTGGTGGGACGTTGTCGGCAATGTCTCTCTGGAGAGCGTGCGTGAGTTCCTCGAAATGTTCCCGCGCGAATGTGCATCCCGCCGCCTGCGCATGGCCGCCGAAGCTCTGGAGGAGATGCGCCGAACGTCCGATGAGCTCGGTGATGTGGACTGCGGGAATGCTCCGGAGCGACGCCGTGCACAGGTCGCCGGCGATATGCGCCACCATGCTCGGCCGCCCGCATTGTTCCGTGAGCTTTCCCGCGAGCAGCCCAATGACGCCGGGTGGAAATTTTTCATCCGCAACACCGATGAGCGGTGGAAGGTGCCCGCGTTCGGGGAGCGCGGCGCGGAGGCTTTCAAACAGTTCCGCGACCAGGGATTGGCGGGACGCATTGAGCTCGTCGAGGACATGCATGGCCGACCCTCCCTCGAGAAGGGCGCGCAGCGCAACCATCGGGTCATCCATGCGGCCGGCCGCATTGAGCCGCGGGGCGATGCGAAAACCGATGTCCCGGCTCACGATGGGGACATCGGAGGACGATCGCACGCCGTTGATGAGAGTTCTCAGAGGCCCATCCGGCAGGAGAGCAATGGCAGCAAGGCCTTCCTGAACGATGGCGCGGTTGCCGCCGCGGAGTTCGACGAGATCCGCAACGGTGCCGATGGCGGCGAGGACCCGGTCTTCCTCTTGTTCCGGTCGCGCCCCCCCCTCCAGCGCCGCGATGAGGAGGGAAACAAGTCCGGCGGCGCAGGGAGGGGGGGTAAGCGCCGGGGACGCGCGATCGGGATGGAGAATGGCAACGGCATACGGAAGGTCTCCCCGTATTTCATGGTGATCGATCACGATGACATCCACCCCCGCATCGCGGGCACGGCCGACGGCATCGCACGCCGTCACGCCGGTATCGGCGGCGAGGAGAAGCGTCGCGCCGCCCGCGGCGAACTCCTCGACATGATACGATTTGAGGCCGTAGCCATCGCGCGCGCGGTGCGGGAGGCGCACCAGGGGGTCGCAGCAGCAGCGACGGAAAAACCGCACGAGCTGCGCAACGGCTGTTACGCCGTCGCAGTCGTAATCGCCGAAAATCCCCACACGCTCTCTGTCATTCACCGCACAGCGAATCCTTTCGACGGTCCTGCCGATATCCCTGAGGGAGGAAGGGGCGAAGAATTCTCCAACACCAAGACCGCGCGTGAGGGCGATCTCTCGTGCAATCATTTTTGTATCACATACACTCTCCGGAACTATCCATCGTTTTCCCGTCAGCGAAAGCATGACACCTACCCTAACACCTAAAACCTAACACCTAAAACCTAACGTCGTTTCCCCGCCCTCCTCCATGTCCACGCGGCGGCTGCGAGGAGAGGAACGGCCAAGAGGATACTCGCGGGGCCCGTATCCACCATGGGAGTCCGCCCGCGCAACACCCGCGGCGCGTAGATGTCCAACTGCCTCTTCTCGATCCGGTCGAGCATCCGCGCCGTGCGGAGGATTTCCGCATCGGAGATATCTTCTTCATCCTGAAAGAGCGCCTCGGCCGGATCGCTGATCCCGGTAAAATCTTCTTCCTCGGGAGGTTCAGGGTGCTGCGCGGCAAAGTAGGTTTTCTGTTCGCGTTCGCGCCGCTCCGCGCTCACCTTCTGCTGCATGCGGACGCGGCTCGGAGCCTCCGTATGCGTCGGCGGAAGGAGGTACTGGTTGTTCTCGAGAACGTCTTCCGGAAGAAGATATGCCGCTGCAGGCAGCGGGAGGCTGAGTGCGATGAGCGCAAGACCGATGCGGAGAGAGCGGAGGGCCATCGAATCATTGTACCATATTTTTGTTTTACGAACAATCGTGTCACGGAACCGATGAACAAGGTGGATATTGTGTCACCCTGAGCCCGTCGAAGGGCGATACAATGGCTTGCCAATGTGATGATTCGACGAGCTCACCATGACACATTGGCATTGTTCATCGGTTCCAATGCATTCATTACGGCGTCGTCTGCCCCTCCAGACAGTACTGCTTCATACCGAGCTGGCAGTTGAAGTACGCCTGGAAATCCGTCACGCCGTCGCCGTTGGTATCGGCTTTGCGCGGGTCCGTCTCCTTCGCTTTCCCGCCGGTATCGACGTCCACCTTGCCGTCGAGGTTGAGATCCTCCCCAAGGAGGAGCATTTGACGCCGAATGGGGGTAAGACAGAGGCCGTCGCAGAGGCCGTCACGATCCGTATCCTTTGTCCGCGGATCCGTCTCGTCCGGATCGACATTTCCGTTGCGATTCATGTCCTCGATGCCATCGATGATGCCATCCTGATCCGAGTCCCGGATGAGAGGGTTCAGGCCGGAACGCAATCCCGTGAGATGGTGCAATTTTGTTTTCGTTCCGAAGAAATGTTCGAGGCCGTCCGTCAGGCCGTCGCCGTCGGTGTCGGCAATGTTGTGGTGCGTTCCGATCTGGCGTTCGAAGCGCACATTGAGGCCGTCGTCATCCTGATCCAAACCCAGCGCGAGAGGACCGGCGGACATGACGTAGCACAGCGCATTCGGCTCGAAAAATTCCATCTCATGCCGGATTTTGTCCTTCGTTTTTTTGGGAGACTTAAGATCGTCTTTGCTCGTCGGGAGATTCCAGACGGAGAGCGTTTTTTTTGGGGTGCGCTCCTCCAGCGCCTTCTCGAGAATTCCCCGCGCCTCGCGCTCCTTTTCCGATAGGTAGAGCAGACCGGGGAAGCCCGTCCGTCGCTTCACGACGTTCGGGTCCTCGCCCAGCGGCAGGCAGTACCCCCAGTAGCGCACGCTGTCCCCCTGCCGCCCCAGCAGCACCTCCCGCTGAATTTTGTCGAACGTGGACGGCGTGTGAAAAGCGACGTGGGTATCCGCGGGGATGGTGATGCCCTCTTCCACTTCCGCTTGATCGATGAAGAGCCACGGGGGCTGCTGTCTCTGCTTCGTGGAAAGCAGCCGCGCCGAAAGAGTGGAGGGCGCAACGAGGGCATACGAGACAAGAACGACGCTGAGGACGCCGCTCACGATGGTGATCCACCGGCATGTTTTCCGGAAGGCCAATACGGTCGCAGAAAAAGCCATCTCGCCATTATAGCACATCCGATGGGCCTACGGGAGACCATTTCCTCTCCGTATCCCGGGCGGCAAATAGCGGATTTTGATCGACATGACGCAAAATTCGCTTTTACACGTAGGGGTAAGCTGCCTATGATTCCCCCTTATTTCTCTCCTTTCCTTTCCTTTATGTTCCGCCGCAAACATGCTATTGGCATCCTTGGCATTCTCTCTCTCCTCCTTTCAAATGTTCCATTTTTCACTATTCCAGTGGCGGCGGCGGCACCGACAACGCTTTTTTCTGATGGATTTGGAACGGGGAGCACTGATTCGACGTTCGATGAAGTTCCTGTCTGGACTGAGGGCGGCAATCCCGGAGCAGAGAAGAGGGCCGTCGGGACCAGTAATGATACAGCAAGCCTCAATGGAGGCAGATTTGCCGTCATCTTCGGAAAAGATGGCTACATCTGTACCGCAGTCGACACGACGGGGTACGACTCCGTTGAACTTTCGTATTACTGGAGAGGTGACAGTGATGCCGAAAGTGCGAGTGATGATGGAATCGTAGAATACAAGACAAGTGGAAACTGCAGTGATGCAAATAACACATGGACCCCGCTTCAGAATCACGACTTACGAACGGATAGTTCGTGGTCAACGCAATCAGCATTCACAAACGCAGGATTCAATAATACTTCCTTCTTGCTCCGTTTCAGGACTGACACGAATGCCAATGATGAACACTTCCGTGTTGATGGTGTCCTCGTCACCGGCGAAGAGATCACTGGGACTCTTCGTGTCATCAAGAACGCCGTCGGCGGCGATGACACATTCGACTTTACCGGTGCGGCAAGCTTCCCGATCACTACGAGCGGCGGCACCGGCACATACGATATCACTGACCTTGAAGCGGGAACATACTCCGTGGACGAGACGCCGCCGCCGCCAGGTTGGCAGCTTGCAAACAACGGATGCCAGGATGTCTCCGTGGCCGCGGGCGAAACTGCCGAATGCACGATCACCAACACGAAAGCGGCAACAGTCACCATCGTAAAAGAAACGGACGGTGACGACGAGACATTCTTCTTCGAAGGGCTTGAGGAAGGGGGAACGGAGGTTCCCACCGAAGACGGCGAAGGGGAAGAAACAGTGAGCGATTTCCCTCCAGCGGATGGTACGGAATACACCGTTGCCGAGACTGTGCCGGATGGACGGGAACTCACCGGGCTTTCCTCTGCTGGCGTAGAGGCCGCCGGAGAG